>JAHZHB010000138.1 GCA_019420465.1 Lachnospiraceae bacterium | reverse complement strand
TAGAGCACTTGGCTACGGACCAAGGTGTCGGGAGTTCGAATCTTCTCACGCACGTTTCTGAAGCGGAAGTCGTTGACTTCCGTTTTTTTATTGCCATACATATCAATAAGTGTTTCAGCAGATCCATTTTGGTTGCCTGATCCATCAGATTCTTCTGACAATTCTTCGTTATATCACTGAAACCATCAGATCAACAAAAATAAGCATCCTGCCTCAATCAGAGTTCAGGATACTTATTTTCATACTTTTACAGATATATTGTTTGCTTCGCCCTAAAGCGCTGCTGCATATTTCATAATCAGCTCTTCTGTTGCTTCTTCGCGTGACAGTTCCCCCGTCATTCTTCCCTCATGCATGATCAGAATCCTGTCACAGACAGCCAGAAGCTCCGGTAATTCTGATGATACCATCAGCACACCAATCCCCTCTGCAGATATATCCCGCAGGATCTTATATACTTCTGCCTTTGCACCCACATCGATACCTCTGGTAGGTTCATCACACAAAAGGATCTCGGGATCATTGCCGATCCACTTTGCAATAATGACTTTCTGCTGATTACCACCGCTTAATGTCAGAATCTTGTCATCCATATTTCCGATTTTAATGGCATATTTTTTGATCATCTGCTCCATCAGATCTCTGGACTTCTTTTTGCTCAGAAATCCTTTTGTGGAGATTCTGTCCATTACTGACAGCTGGGCATTTTCTCTGATCGACATACTGGTTACCAGTCCGTCATCACGCCTGTTTTCCGGTATCATACTGATTCTGTGACGAATCGCATCCTTTGGCGAATGTATGGCGACTTTTTCGCCCTTGATATAGATATCACCACTGTCTACCTTATCCGCACCGAAAACAGATGTCAGTACCTCTGTACGTCCCGCACCCACAAATCCTGCCAGTCCAACGATTTCCCCTCTGTGCAGTGTAAAGCTGATGTCCTGAAATTTTTTACCGTTACACAGATGCTCTACGGTCAGGAGCTCTTCATCCGTTGCGTGGGTATTGCCCCATTCGGATTTGTCGATCTGCCGTCCTACCATCAGTGTGACGATATCATCCATTGATACGTCTGCCACATTTTTTGTCACAACAAACTCACCGTCTTTGAATACCGTCAGTCTGTCACCAAGCTCCATGACCTCTTCCAGTCTGTGACTGACGTACAATACGGTTGTCTGCTTTTCTTTTACCAGTCTGCGGACAACGTCAAACAGTACTTGTCTCTGGTCGTTTGTCAGCGCAGCTGTCGGTTCATCCAGAATCAGGATCTCTGGTTCAAAATATACCGCTTTTGCGATCTGAACGATCGACTGTTCCGCAATACTTAACGATTCCAGAAGCTGTGTCGGCTCAGCCTGCAGATGAAACATCTCAAGCAGTTCCCTGGTCTTTTCATTCATATGCTTTTCATTCAGGAAACAGCCTTTTGTGGATTCTGCAGATCCCAGAAAAATATTATGCGCGATACTCATATTCAGGCAGAGAGGTACTTCCTGATGTACGATCGCAAATCCCAGCTTTTCTGATTTGCGGATAGAATTTATCTGTTCCGGGACACCGTTGATACAGATTTCTCCTTCTGTTGGTGTAAAAACACCACCGCAAAGATTGATCAGTGTCGATTTACCTGCACCATTTTCTCCACACAGGCAATGTACTTCCCCTTTTTCCACAGAAAAAGACACATCATGTAAAGCTGTTGTTCCACCAAACCGCTTTGTAATATGTTTGAATTCAATAATTGGTGCCATAGTATCCCCTACCTTTTCTCATCTTTCCTGTGGATCAGCGTATCGATCAGTACAGCGATAATAACAACGACACCGATAAATCCATCCTGCCAGAATACCGGTACATTTAACAGTACCATACCATTCTTAACTGTAGCCATGATGATCGCACCGAGGAATGTGCCAAGGATCGTACCACGGCCACCGCTTAACGCTGCACCACCCAGAATAACGGCTGCGATGGCATCCATCTCACGTCCTTCACCGCTGGTGGTTGTAACTGTGTTCAGATAAGCCGTACTGATCAGTGCTGCCAGTGCACATAAAACACCCATGGCCGCAAAAGCGATCAGTCTGGTATTTTTGATATTGATACCGGACAGATGAGCTGCCTTGTCGTTTCCACCGGTTGCATATACTTTATAGCCGTAGCTTGTTTTTTTCAGTATAACATGTGCGATGACAAACAGCAGCAGCATGATAAAAATCTGCACCGGTATGCCATTAATCTTTGCACCCATTTTCCAGCCCCAGCTGTTTGTCGCACTCTCCGGGAACTGGCTGATACTCTGGCCGTTTCCGATAGCATAGGCAAAGCTTCGGTAAATCTTCATCGTACCCAGAGTAACAATAAAGGACGGAATGCCCAGTCTTGTTACCAGAAGACCGTTAAAGCATCCCAGTGCGATACCACAGAGCAGCACAAGCAGAAAAGCGATACTCGCCGGCACGACCTGATTTTTAAACAGGAATCCACCAAACATGGCGCAGGTGGCAAATAAGGATCCTACGGACAGATCCAGCTCACCGGCGATGATCAGATACGTCATACCGATCGCCATAATACCGATTTCAACAGTCTGGCGCACAATATTTACAAGATTTACAGGTTTTAAAAACACCGGAGAGGCTATACTCAGCGCGATCATAATGATCACGAGCACAAGAAATACGCCAAACTCACGGGCATTTGTCAGTTTCAGTTTTTTTGTTTTCATTTTCCGCAACCTTTCCCATTATGTATAGTTGCTGCCCTTACGGGCAGCAACTGCATGACCATACAGATTTTATCTGTCTTTATTCCGGCTCAACATCATTTACATTTTCTTTTGTGATCATCTGAGCACCTGTATCGATATTCAGGAAATCAGAGCCATATTTCAGGTTCATATAGCATTCATATACGGAATAATAGCCCTGTAAAAACGGATTCTGTCCAACCGTCAGCTGAATGCTGCCATTTTTAATATGACCAAGCATACCTTCTGTCAGGTCAAAGCCTGCCCCATATACTTTACCGCTCAGATCATAATCCTCGATAAAGCTTCCGATAGCTTCAGAATACACATCCACACCGAGAATAGCTTTCACATCCGGATTAGCCAGATAGGCATTTTCAATAACAGAATAGGCATTGGTCAGATCTGTACCGATATCAATCGTTGTAATCTTTTTAATTCCCGGATATTCTGCAGCAGCTTTATCAATACCTGCTTCACGAGCGATCAGTGCGCTGTCTGTAGGTCCACAGGACGCAACAATATAGCTTCCCTCGCCGCCCATCTGATCAAACATGTATTTACCGAGACTGTAACCCGCTGTTTCGTAATCCTGTCCGACAAAGCATTCTGTACCACAGTCTTTGGCATCCTGGTTAAAGCCGACAACAGGGATGCCCTTGTCATTTGCTTCTGCAATAACATTATTAAAGCCGGACGGATCCCAGGTAACTGTAGCGATCGCATCTGCACCGGATGAAATCGCTGTTTCGATCAGACCTACCTGCTCATCCAGGGAGCTTGCCGTATTAGGTGCAGATACCGTAACATTTACGCCCAGATCCTCCCCTGCGGCTTTTGCGCCTTCTGCCATCTTATTATAGAAGGAACCTGCCAGAGAGTGGAGTACAACGGAAACATTATAGTCTCCGTCTTTTGTCTTTGTACCGGAAGTTTCCGCAGCAGAAGATGTCGTGCTTTCCGTTGCTGTGCTGCCGGCGGTGTTACTTCCCGCTGCACCTGTTCCTTCTGTCGATGCTGTGCTTCCGCACGCAGCCAGAGACAGAACCATTGCTCCTCCAAGTACCATTGCCATTGTTTTTCGTTTCATGTAAAAATCCTCCTCTACATTATAAATGTGTATATTTTCCGGGATATCCCGAACCTCTCCTTTAGTTATCGTAACCTGCACGTTCCTCATAAAATCCAGGCGTGATACATCCCGGTTTCCGGAACCATTTTTTTGCGTCAATTCCTGCTTTCAGTACCACATTTCCCCAGGGCATCAAATTTCCTGTACGGACAATATATTTTGCCTTCGGCAGATATTCTGCAAAGAAATCATAATGTGGCATTGTCTTCACTTCCATTGTCTCATAGCGCTTATGCACCATATCCTCTATTGCCTTAAAATGCTCCGGATTATACTGTTTTTGTTCTTCGGCAACAACAATATCCTCAAAAATAAACTCATCCATAATCAGATCCAGTACCTGCGCAATGGTCGGCAGATCTTCTGCTATGGCCAGATCGATCCGCTGTTCCGGCCGAGCGATCGGCACACCGGCATCTCCGATCACGATATACTGTTCATGTCCCATATCAGCGATGGCCGCCATCAGCTGTTTATTATAGATTCCATGTTTTTTCATGCTCTTTTCTCCTGTATCATACGTTCTGCTTCTTCGCGCGTCGGTATAGATTCAACCACACCATATCTGGTCACAGAAAGACCTGCGGCAGCATTCCCAAATTCTACGGCTTCTGTAATACTTTTTCCCTCTGCGATCGCTACACAGAAGGCACCGGTAAAGGTATCGCCCGCACCGGTCGTATCTACAGCCTGTACTTTAAATCCGGCGACCTGCATATCCATATCCGCCGTTTTTATATAACAGCCGTTTCCGCCAAGTGTCATAACAATATTTTCTATACCTTTTTCCGACAGCATCCTGGCAATTTCCGCATCTTCCCTCGGATCATTACTGTCCAGTCCGAGGATCAGTCTTGCCTCTGTCTGATTCGGTGTGATATATGTACAGTCAGCCAGAAGTGCATCTGACAGCGGTGCATATGGTGCCGGATTCAATACAAAAGGAATCCCGATCTCTTTGCACTTATGTGCAGCGTATTCTACGGTTTCCATACTACTCTCCAGCTGCATCAGCAGCAGTGCACAGTCTTTCAGTACCGGAAGCATCCGGTCCACATCCGCCGGAGAAAATTCCTTATTGGCTGCAAAATCGATCACGATCTCATTTTCTCCTTCGGCATTTACCAGCACCAGACCGACACCCGTTGACTGTCCTGTCTCGCTTCTTTTCACTGCCGTCGCATCCATACCTTCGTCTGCAAACAGCTTCATAGCATTATCGCCAAAGCTGTCAGCGCCTATGCAGGTTCCATACACAACCTGCGCACCCATCCTGGCTGCTGCAACAGCCTGATTCGATCCTTTTCCGCCATGGCACATGATAAAATCATGTCCCGGAACCGTTTCACCGGGAATCGGAAAATGTTCCCCCGAAATCGTCATTCCCACTGCGTAACTTCCTATTACAGCTATCTTTTTTTTATTCATAATCTTTATTCCTGCCCTGTCACTGTGTTTACTTTTCTCTGTAAAACTCAGGTCTTCCGTACTTCAGCGCCGTGTCAAACACTGCCATGATTTTTTCCGGCGAAATATCTGCCTGAATATTGTGGATCTGAGAATACACAAATCCGCCTCCCGGTGCATAGCATTTGATCATCGCTTTACATTCTTCGATGATTTCATCTATGGTTCCGTGCGTAAGCGTTGTCTGTGTACTGCACGCACCTCCCCAGACCGTCATATGCTTTCCGAATTCCTTTTTGATCTCATACGGATTCATATCCGCTGCTTCCTTCTGCAGCGGATTTAAAATATCATATCCAGATTCAATAATATCTCCGATGATCGGATGGATACTTCCACAGCAGTGCAGAGAAATATGGATATCCTTTTTCTTTTTACGGATTGCCTCGTTTATCTTGGCATGGCGCGGTTTAAAAAACTTCCGGTACAGATCCGGTGACAGCAGCAAGCCTCTCTGTGAGCCAAAATCATCGTTATTCTGTACGATCTGCACATAATCGCCTACAGCATCAAGATATTTATCCATCATGACAATATAAGCATCTGTCATTTTGTCAAGATAATATTCGATCAGCTCCGGTTCACAGTACAGATTTTCCATAAACGTCTGCATGCCCCAGTCTTTCCATCCTTTTTCAAACAGACTTGTGCTTGTCGCACCGGAAATACAGAAATCGGTATGCTCATAAATATCCTTTGCACGGTTTCTCAGCCATTCACACTCTTCATCCGTGATCCCTGGCAATTTCAGATTTTTGTCAATATCCTCTTCCGTTTCCGCATCCTGCAGCGGGTTGTAGCATTCATCAAAATACAGTCCGTCTTTCGGTCGTTTTGCCAGAAGATGTCCCTCACTGTCAAAAACGCCAAGCGTTCCGCCTCCGATGTCCACCGGATTGAAAGCCTCTGCCAGCAGGCAGTCCCCACCATCACATGGCAGCTTTCCCGGTTTCAGTTTGTCGATTGGAATCCCGATTGAAGGCACCAGTCGTGGCAGAATCACAACATCACTGCCAAGCCGTCTCAGCAGATCAAAATCTGCATAAGCCAGATCCTGCTTTACATCAAAACAGATAGTGTCCGTCGTGATTCCCAGATATTTTTTTAGCTTGTTATAAGCATTCGCATTAATACCTGTAGATCTCGAAGAACCAAGGTCGATCGGTACACGATCGGTTTCTTCGTGATTCAGTGCCATTAAAACACGTTCTCTTGATGTTAATCCCATCCTTATCTCCTTTCAGACTTGTCTGATTTTATTAAGTAAACGTTTAACCTCCGAAATTTTTACTTTCATTGTTAACCTTTCACTTCTGTTTCAATATTTTATTCTGTTTATTTTGTTTAAAGCAAACGTTTAACCTCCGAAAGATAACTTTTATACACCACATATCCTATATTTTCCGAACACTTCTGCCTTCGTGAAATACCGGTTTCTGCTGATATATTTTCTGTTCCAGAACACCGCCATTGATCATGGTCATCATGCACTTCCCTGCTGTCCGTCCGATGTTATGTGCACAGAAATCTATTGCCGCAATCGAGGGTTCATGCGTATCTGTCAGAAGAGTACGATCCAGTCCAAGTACAGACAGATCGTCCGGTATTCTGCGTCCGGTTTTTAAAATAGCTTTGCAGGCACCCAGAGCCATCAGATCGTTTGCTGTGATCAGCGCTGTAAAATCCCCTCTTTCCAGCAATTCATTTGTCGCATGGATCGCCGGCTGAAAATGATAATCACCATATCGTACCAGTGTTTCATCGACCTTAAGACCACATGCTTCCATACCTTCCAGATATCCTCTGTAACGCAGCCCGGCATTCAACGCTTCCCTGCTTCCCTTTACAAAAGCAATTTTTCTGTGGCCCTGCCGGTAAAGATGTTCCACCGCCATTCTTCCTGCTGCAATATTATCGATCTGCACCTGACAGACACCATCCAGTCCTTCACCATATCTTTCCAGTGCAATTACCGGAAAATGTTTTTTATGGAGATCAGCCAGCAACTGATTATTTTCTCCGATGTTCGGTGTCGATACGATAATGCCATCTACCAGACCATTGCTCAGACTGCGGATAAACTGATCTTCCTGTTCCTGACTCTCCTGCGTATTACACAATAACAGCCGGTAACCAAACGGATTCAGATACTCCTCCAGCCCTGCAAACAGCTCCTGAAAGAAATAGTAATGAATATCCGGAACAAGTACAGCTACAAGATTTGTCTTTCTGGTAACCAAAGAGCGCGCCATCGGGTTTGGCGCATATCCCATTTCATCCGCTACCTGGCGTATTCTGGCTTCTGTCTCCCCACTGTACCCACCGTCAATATGATTCAGCACACGGGAAACCGTTGCCGTCGATACACCACATATACTTGCCAGATCTTTGATTGTAACTCGTTTTCCTGATTTTGCCATGACTCTTCTCTGTTTCTATCTTTTTGAGTAAACGTTTACTCTAAAGAGAGAATATTCCTTTTTTTCTTTTCCGTCAATCCTTTTCAGGTCATTTTTCACAATTTTATTGACTTCGACAATCTTTTTTTGTTATTTTTGTGCAATACATCCAGTTTTTTTCTGTAAAATATAAAATGTCGTAAACATAGTTCCAGTTTATAGACTATGTTTACGACCTTGTTTTTTTATCCTGCTTCTGCTTTTTTCTGATACTTTTCGTATATGCCCTTCAGGAGAAATCCTCTGTGTTCATCTGTCATACAGACTGCACCTGTCCTACATATGTTCTTTCTGCATCATCAGGCCTGCCACAGCCAGAAGCACACAGGATACCCATATCGCTCTCAGTCCTATATGAAGAGAACATACGCCACCTATCCCTGCGCCGATAGCAAAAAGGAGAATAATACCATAATAATGCAGCGTTTTATGCAGCGCCGGCCACTGTCTGTCACGGATAAACATGGACAGGCTCTCTGTACCGCTTCTCAGATTACCGATGCACATGGTGCTCGCATACGCATATCCCTTTACTTTACGAAAGCTCTGTACCTGCATCGCACAGGCAAAAGAAACCAGCATGGTCGCCGCCAGGTTATGTTCCGCCGGAATAAAGCCGACTACCAGAAGCAGTACGATCTCCAGGGCAACAATGATCTGACGCCAGTGCAGTCTCGTTGCGGTTTTATAGGCATGCCCTATATGCTCTGCCACAAACACACCAAAGGCAAAGGCAAACAGTGGAAACAGATAATGGATACCTTCTTTCCACTCTCCCATCATAAAATGCTGGCTCATCAGCACTACGTTGCCTGTCTGGGCATTCGAAAACACCTTGTTTCTCACATTGTAGGTATAGGCATCCTGAAAGCCGCCGGAGATTGCCAGTATAGCACTTAAAAGAAAGGTTTCCGAAGTCTGTATCAGCTGCCTTTCTTTCTTTTTATCCATAAACATAGTGTATCTTTCCCTTCCTGTTCTGTTATCTGTTTTTTCAGACCTCTGTTATTATACGCAGTATTAGTGCACAAATCAATGCCAGATTTTTCATGGATTCTGCCATTCTTTTTCTTTCATTTCAGAAATTTTAACAATTTTTCTCAAAAAGATCCGACACACTGTCCAGAGACAACTGTGTCGGATCTTTTCACTGCATGTTATGTGGTTTCAGGCCAGGAACGGCTGGATATCTTTCTCCAGTGCTTCCATATTCTGATAGCCTCTCGGCACTTTTAACTCCAGTACACGATTCAGATCGATAGAAAGGATTCCCATCAGGGAACGTGCGTCTACACTGTAACGACCAGCTGCAATATCCAGTGAACCATCATATTTTGAAATCTTTTTTATAAATTCGCCAACTTTTTCGATGCTGTTCAATGATAATTTGAAAGTCTCCATAATAACAACTCCTCCTCAAACTCTCATATCTTATAAATAAAAGCTCTCCTCTTGTACCCACGATACTTTAGCAGAAATGCACACATTTCTTTATCATTTTTCTTTACTGTTTTTCACACATCTTATATTTTTTTGTGAATTTTTTGCGTTTTTATTGCCTCGTATAGCAATCATCAGTCCCGCGGATCAATTTTGATTTTCTTTTACTCCTGTTCCGTATTTGCTGCCGCCGTATACCGTTCACGGTATTCTCTCGGCGTCACACCCGTAATTTTTCTGAAGACCGTGCTGAAATGGCTCTGTGAACTGAAATTCAGTACAAAGGCGATTTCCTGCAGGGAATTGTTTGTGTACATCAGCATACTCTGGGCCGCCTTGACTTTTTCTTCAAGCACATAACGCCGTATCGTCTTGCCGGTGTTTTTGTGGAACAGAAAAGACAGATAATCCGCATTCACACCAAACTGTTCTGCCATATCACTGACCTTGATCTCTGTCTGTAGATTCTGGAACACATAATCCTTTACCTTTGTCACTACAGGATGCGGCAGTTCTTCTTTGTGCTTGTGCTCGTTTACCATTCCGGCCAGCTTATACTCAGCTTCACGCATAACCGTCTCGATCTGCTCCGGCTGCGACAGTGATTCTGTCATCCGGATATAGCTGTCACATACAGTAAATGCTGTCTCGGCATTAATCCCGCCGCTGATCGCCGCGCGGGATGCCAGTGTGATCATCGAAATCGCTATATTTTTTGCCTGACGCACCGGATCTGTGGACAGCTGTCCTCTTTCTCCTACCGTCGGCTCAGCGATCACCTGACGCAAGGCCTCTATGTCTCCCTCTGTGATACTTTTCAGCTCACGGATTTCCTGATTGTACGGCGTATGTGCTACTTCCTGTTCCTGGCGGCTGATCATCGTCTCCACCAGATTCTGCTCCAGGCGGTTTTTCATCTCGCTGCTGAGGAAATTGCGTTCCCACAATTCATCTGTCGTCATGGTGATCCCGGTCAGCAGATGAAACAGTGCCAGCACATTGGAAAAGAAATATTCTCTCGAACAGTAAGACAGCCTGAAACCATCCTCCGGATTCAGATGATGGTTCTGTATCACAAATTTATTCAGTTCCGCATAGACAGGAACCATGCTCACAGGTCCGATGATCATCGTACAGCCATAGGCCATACGGATCACAACATACACGATCTGTTCACAGTCATAATACAGATGCGGACAATCCTGCCAGCCATACCCGAAAAGGAGTCGAAAAAAGTCTGTATCCCACATGACCGGATCTTTGTCATCATCCAGTGAACCGAACTTTTCCAGAATGTAACCATCTTTGTCAAAGACACGGATCACCGCGTGAGTCTGCACAACAAACTTACTCACAATATAGCGAAAATCTATTCTGTCACTGATACAGGCATTCAGATCGACCATGGGACACAAAACCTCCTTTTTTCTTCTTATCCTATCACATTCCGGCACTGTCAGGCAATTCAAATTTAGTTCACCGGATCGATTCTTCCCCTGTCTGAACGCGCAAGCTATAACGATCCGGTATATTATCCCCGCAAACTACAGATACTGTAAAAAAGCGAAAGGATTTTTCTATGGATTATCTGACCTTACTCTTTCAAACGTTGCTCTCTTTCGTCGTACTCTTTATTCTGGCCCGCTTAAGCGGATACCGCCAGATCTCACAAATGAGCATGTTTGACTATATCAACGGCATCACCATCGGCTCTATCGCCGCAGAAATGGCCACAGGGCTGGAAACGCACTGGTCCTATCCGCTCACCGCCATGGTGGGCTATGGGCTTCTGACGCTTCTGGTTTCCTGTCTGAGTGCCCGTTTCCTGACGATACGGCGTTTTATGACCGGTGATCCGATGATTCTTCTGCACAACGGTGTCCTTTACCGGGAGAATCTGAAAAAAGCCCACATCACCGTCAATGAAATGCTTGAAGAATGTCGTATCAGCGGGTATTTCTCACTGAATGATCTGGCAACCATCCTGTTGGAAAGCAACGGCAAATTCAGTTTTATTCCCGCTGCAGGCCAGGCTCCTGTCACAGCCAGTGATCTCAGTCTGCCCGGTGAAGCGGATTATATCCATGCCAATATTATCATCGACGGAATGCTTCTTTCGGAGAATCTGAAATCCATCGGAAGAAACGGTACCTGGCTGCATGCCCAGCTGCAAAAAAACGGTCTTTCAGAGATCTCCGAAGTATTTCTGGCTGTCTTTGAACAGCCGGATACACTCCTTGTCTATCCCCAAAAGACCGATAAACTGCCACCGGACATTCTCTCCTGATCAGTCCAGTAAAAAACAGCTGGTATAGGCGATCGTGCACGGACCGTAATAATATTTCATATGATTGTCTGTACAGACCTGATTGACCAGCATACCATAGGATTCCATAGATGACACTGCCTTTTCCGGAAAACGGCAGGGTGCATCCGGATACGAACATGTCTTGCAGATCGTGCAGGCTCCTGCCCCCAGAGCAAGCATATGCGGATAGAGCTTCTGCAGCTCGGTCCGTACCGCCATAAAATGTTCTTTATGTGCCGCCTCTGTATCCATCATAGCCTCTACGTCCATGGAATCTTCCAGCTCACCTACCGTCTGAACCAGAATACCATGGGAGAAGGCACGGACTCTTGCTTCACATTCTTCCAGAGTCCCGCATCCCGGCGGACAGGACCAGCATTTTCCACACATGCCGCAGGTATTGTCCTCACACATCTTACGGACTTCCGGCAGCAGATGGATCGTACTGCAATCCAGCTCACCTACCTGTGTAAATCCATGTTCTATAGCTATTGCTCTGACTTTTTCATAATCCATACCGATATATCTCCCTGTATATCAGAAAAGGCTGCCGGATCACCGACAGCCTGTTTCCAGTTTTGATAAGTTTAGCAAGCACCAACCAGCTTTTTAGCCAGAGTAGCTGCAGACGCAGCATCCTCAGAATATCCGTCAGCACCAATCTCATCAGCGAATGCCTGTGTAATCGGGGCACCACCAACCATGATCTTGATATCTTTACGGAAATCTTCTGCGTTCAGAGCTGCAACAGTGTCTCTTAAGGACGGCATTGTTGTTGTCAGCAGTGCGGACAGACAGATAACCTTTGTATCCGGATTTTCTTTGTAACATTCGATGATCTTCTCGATCGGAACATCAACACCAAGGTCGATAACTTCGAATCCTGCGGACTCGATCATCATAGCAACCAGGTTCTTACCGATATCATGAAGGTCACCTGCAACTGTAGCGATGATCAGTTTGCCAAGAGCACCTGTAGATCCGCTGCCAAGGTGCGGTTTCAGAACCTCAACACCTTTTTTCATTGCACGTGCTGCAACCAGCATCTCCGGAACGAAGATCTCGCCGTTTTTGAATTTTTCACCAACAACAGCCATAGCGTCGATCATACCTTTGTTCAGGATCTCGATCGGCTCACATCCAGCGTCCAGAGCTTCCTGTACTGCTTTACCAACTAATTTGGCTTTACCTTTTTCAACTAATGCTGCTACTTCATCAATCTGAGACATAATATTACCCTCCGCTAATAAAATTATAAATATTTATTTAAACAGACAGTCCTCAATGTCCGTTTAAACCGTTGGAAAATTATTTTACCGGTCCGATCTCGCCGTCACGGTATGCACTGATATAGTTCATGCAGAAATCATCCTCGCCCAGTAATGCGATCGTTGCATAGATAAGGCCTTTCAGATCTCTCTCTCCGTACTCAGACGGATATTTCTCCAGCAGGCTGGCTGTCAGAGCATCTACGTCATACTCATCATACTCATCCATCTCTGCTTCGATAACTTCATGTTTCAGGCCAAGTACTGCATATGCAGGAAGAACGTATTTTTTGTTCTTGTCCTGTACTTTGGCTTCGATCGGAGCCAGATCCATATCTGCTACTACTCCGCCTGCTGCCTGAATAGCCTCTGTAGCTTCGATCAGACCCATCAGATCCTTGTTCAGCGGATCGAAGATCGCACTGTCCAGACCACAGTTCATAGCCAGGATCGTGAAGCCCTGATTTACCAGTTTACGAACCGGCAGGTTGAAGGAAATGTTGCTGACAGCACCTGTGATATGGATATCCGGATACTGTTTTCTGATAGTGCTCATAACCTCTTCGTTCATGGCAATACCATCTTCGGATGTACACAGCATTTCGATCAACGGATCGATATGTATACGGCTCGGAGCGATACCATACTCTTTTGCCTTAGCCATCAGATTATCAAATACTCTCAGTCTGTCTGCTGCAGATTTCGGAATACCTGTATCGTCGCAAAGCAGTGCGGCAACTTCCCATTCTGTATCTGCGATTGCCGGGAAAAGGATATCTACCTTGTCACCCTCCATGGATACGGAGTTGATCAGACCAGGTTTCTTGCAATACGGGAAGATCTCTTTTAAAACTACCGGGCTCGGGCTGTCTACTGCGATCGGAAGATCTGTAACTTCCTGGATGCAGTCGATCATCCATTTCAGTGTTTCGACCTCAACATCCTCTTCTACGGATGCACAGCAGTCGATGTAGGTTGATCCGGCCTCAGCCTGTGCTTTAGCTCTGGATTTGATCAGCTCAGCATCTCTGTCTGCAATAGCCTGTGCTACAGACGGAATGGAGCCATTGATTTTCTCGCCAATAACTATCATTTGATATAGCCTCCTAAACATTATATGTCTATCATACCACGTTCCCGTGAAAAGGTAAACAAATATTTTATGCAATCACTGTACTAAGTTATTCTTTTTACACAACCCAGCTGTGTGTCATTCCGAATATCCTCTGCATTTTTTATAGTAAACCGTAGTCTTCTTCGTCCAGGAACATCAATTCATCCACATAGGTGTCATTAAAATCCGGATCTGCTGCCAGCTCAAGAAACTCCACACGTTCGTGCAGGCTGCCGCTTCTGTCATACTCCGGCTCATTAAGAACTGCGATACGTGCTCCCTCACCGGCTGCATTACCGATCATATGGATCCTGTCATACAGCTTTGCCGGAAGAAGTCCGATCCTGCAGGCACTTGCCGCACGCATATAGTTGCCGAAAGCTCCGGCGATCAGGATCTCTTCAATATCCTCCACAGCGATGCCCATCTTTTTGCTCAGCAGGATAATACCGGCAGCAATAGCAGCTTTGGCCTGCTGTACTTCTCCGATATCTTTCTGTGTCAGATAGACTTTGTCTGTGATCTTAAACGCATTTTTACCTTCTACTTTGATAATGCGGTCCTGATTGGCGACAGCCCCGGGTGTCTCCAGTTCATCCGGATCCATCAGCCGTCCGGTATCCTCGATAAATCCCTCTTTGAGAAGCATGGCTACGATATCCATCAGACCGGAACCGCAGATACCGATGGCTTCTTCGTCCCCGATCGTACTGTAGACGACCTTATTGTCTTTCATCTCGATATGATCTATCGCGCCTTTGGCTCCACGCATACCGCAGGCGATCTTGGCACCTTCAAAAGCCGGTCCTGCCGCGGTAGAGCATGTAATCATACGTTTTTTATTACCAAGCACCATCTCACCGTTTGTACCGATATCGATCATCAGTGTCATTTTTTCACGATGCTCCATATCACAGGCGATCAGGCATCCCACCGTATCTGCACCGACAAATCCTGCAATATTGGACAGCATCAGCACCGTTGCTTCCGGATGTGCCTCGATATCCACATCCCTGGCCCTGCAGATTATATTTTCACGGACCGCCGGATTATACGGTGCATGTACCAGAGAAGCCGGTGAGATATTTAAAAACAGATGGTGCATACAGGTGTTGCCTACGATGGCGATCTGGTATATCTGTGTACGGCTGATCCCTGCACTTTTGGCCAGCTCTCCTGTCATTTCATTTAAAGCCTGACGAATGCATCCCGCCAGCACATCCCCGCTGTTGTTGTTCAGTACATGATCACTGCGGGCGATCACGTCTGCACCATACTGGGACTGCGGGTTGAGGCGGCTCGATACAGCCAGCTGTTTGCCGTCAACGCTGTCCAGCAGATAACCAACTACCGATGTTGTACCTATATCAAAAGCTGCCAGATAACACCTGGTTCCTTTTTCAGCCAGCTCAAGCACTGTATTTTTACACAGGATCACCTCTGCTTCCCGGTCATGTGCTTCCATAAACGGATAGATGGAAGAGATCACCGCGGGTGAAGCCACAAAATCCTTTTCCGGACGACCGGTGGCTCTGGCAAGTGCCTGTTTTAACAGCTCCCACTCCGAATCGCTGTTACCAACCCTGCAGCGTTCACCTGTAACCGTGACATGCTGGATCATCGGCATGATCGGAATCTTTCTCTCCACACCTGTCGTCAGCAGACTGTGTCCTGTCGCTTTTAATGAAGTATCTACTTCCATATCGCAGTCTGTATGGATCTGGCAGGCTTTCTGTACACCGTTGTACTTTGCACTTTTTACAAGAACCAGACACTTTCCACATGTGCCATGACCGCCACAGGGCGCGTCGGGTGCCGCATCCGCCCGGATCAGTGCGTCCAGCAATGTCGAGGTTTCATCACTTTTAAAGCTGCGCTTTTCTTTTACCAGAGTAATCGTATATTCAGCCATGTCTTCCTCCTGTTATCTGCCTTTGGCAGAGACATTCTCTTTTTTCTATCATAGCACATCCGGTCTCTTTTTTCATGGTAAGTACAAAAAAAAGACAACCGGGAAGTTGTCTTTTTTCAGAGAACCATATTCTCTTTTGGTGTAGCAAAAACTATATAATGTATTGGGGGGTTTTTTACGGTCTTTATTATAGCGTCCGTCTGCCCAAAAGTCTGCACAAAGTTCATAAAAATCGGTTGATGTTTTTGTTAATTCTGACCAATTTCCTGGGTTTTCTCTGTGTCATTAAATAATTCTTCAAATTCATCGCGGCCGATCTTTTCCTTTTCCAGAAGGACAGCCGCACAGCGGTGAAGTACATCCTCATGCTGCATCACGATCTGGCGTGCTTTTTCATAGCAGTCGTTTATGGTCTTTCGGATCTCCTCATCGATCGATGCTGCTGTTGCCTCACTGAAGCCCTTGGTATGACCCAGATCACGGCCGATAAACACCTCGTCCGAATCGTTTTCATAGGCGACAAGCCCCAGCTTCTTTGACATACCATACCGTGTGATCATGGCCTTGGCAAGCGCTGTAGCCTGTTTGATATCCTGAGAGGCACCTGTTGTGATATCCTCAAAGATCAGCTCCTCGGCTATACGTCCACCCAGGCAGACCATGATGTGTTCCAGCATCTTGCCTCTGGTCTCAAACATATCATCCTTTTCCGGAAGCGGCATCGTATAACCGGCCGCACCCATGCCTGTGGGGATGATGGAGATCGTATATACCGGCTCCATATCCGGAAGCACATGAAACAGGATCGCATGACCTGTCTCGTGGTATGCTGTGATCTTTTTCTCTTTTTCCGAGATCACGCGGCTCTTTTTCTCCATACCGATGCCCACTTTTATAAAGGCACTGCGGATATCCTGCTGACGGATGTACATGCGGTCATCCTTGGCCGCCAGAATCGCAGCTTCATTCAGAAGGCTCTCCAGCTCTGCTCCCGTAAATCCGGCAGTTGTCTGTGCGATCTGTGTCAGATCCACGTCTTCAGCCAGCGGCTTGTTTTTGGCATGTACCCTTAATATGGCCTCGCGTCCACGGACATCCGGTGCTGATACAGCCACCTGGCGGTCAAACCTTCCCGGACGCAGGATCGCAGGATCCAGTACATCCACACGGTTTGTCGCTGCCATAACGATAATACCTTCATTGACGCCAAAACCATCCATTTCCACCAGAAGCTGGTTTAAGGTCTGTTCGCGTTCATCATGGCTGCCGCCCATACCCGTACCGCGTCGTCTGGCCACGGCATCGATCTCATCGATAAAAATAATGCACGGACTGTGCTTTTTGCCTTCAGCAAACAGATCACGCACACGGGAAGCACCCACACCGACAAACATCTCAACAAAATCCGAACCGGAAATACTGAAAAACGGCACACCGGCTTCTCCCGCAATGGCTTTTGCCATCAGAGTCTTACCGGTACCCGGAGGACCGACAAGCAGTACTCCTTTCGGAATACGTGCCCCCACGCGGGTATATTTGCCGGGATTTTTCAGGAAATCCACAATTTCCTTCAGATCCTCTTTTTCTTCTTCCAGACCGGCCACCTCTTCAAAAGTGATCTTACGGTCCTTTTCATCGGAAAGCTTTGCGCGGCTCTTGCCAAAATTCATCATCGACATATTGCCACCGCCGTTTCCCGCGGAACGATTCATAAACATCATCATAACAATGACGACCACCAGCGAAAGCAGCACCGGCAGAATAACATTGCCAAGGATACTCTCTCCCGGCACATCATCCAGTACATACTGGATACTGTTTTCCTGTAAAAGCTGTTCGACCTCCTTAACATCACTGACATAAAGTCGGTACTCCTGCCCCTGTGTAAGCTCGACCTCTACAGCACCTGTAGGAATCTCTCTGTTTGGCTTGATCTCTACAGCACTTACACTTCCGTCCTCTACGGCCTGTTTAAAATCCTGATAGGAATATTCGCCATGCGTTCCTATATTGCCGGACAGATATATGAAAAGTACGACAAGCCCCACACAAAAGAGCAGATATGTCCCCCATATTTTTGGTTGTTTTTCCACTGAACTGTTACTCCTTTATCTCTGCGCCTAGCACAGTCTTGCTTATTCTTCCCCGTCCTGACAGATCACACCGATATAGGGAAGATTGCGGTATTTCTGTGCATAGTCCAGACCAAATCCGACAACGAATTCGTCCGGGATATTGAAGCAGACATAGTCGGATTTGACATCGACCACTCTGCGCTCCGGCTTATCCAGCATACAGCAGAGCTTCATGCTGGCCGGATGACGGTCTTTTAATACCTTCATCAGATAGTGCAGCGTACGTCCGGTATCTACGATATCCTCCACGATCAGTACATCTCTGCCCTGCAGCGGCTCGTCCAGATCCTTGATAATCTTGACAACGCCGGAGGATTTGGTACTGTTTCCATAGCTGGATACTGACATAAAATCCATGGTAACCGGTACGGTCAGCCGCTTGGCCAGCTCGCAGGTAAAGAAAACACTGCCCTTTAAGATACCTACAAGATGAATACACTTACCTGCATAATCACGGTTTAAAATAGCTGCCATCTCATCCAGTTTTTTGGATACTTCTTCTTCGCTTAACAATACTTTTATCTTATCACTCATCTTCACACTCTCCTGTGATCTTTATCTCGAGGACACGTTTTGTTTCCTCTGTTACTTTGTACTCTGCCCCCAGGCGCTCACCCGGTATCCATACTACATGACAACCGTCTGCAAACAGCCACAGGCTGTCTCTTTTGTGCTGGGGAATCTTGCGATCGATCAGAAAACGGTTCAGTTTTTTGTGGTGTCCTGCCATGTCGATGCAGAGCACATCCTCCGGCTGCCGCCTCCGTAAGATCAAATTCGATTTGATTTTATCATAATCGACCCATTTCGTATACGTTTTTTCTGTAATTTTTCCCGGTTTTACCGTGTGAAGGGAAAGTGTGACTTTCCATGTTCCCACAAAACAGGGTTCTTCAAGAGAAAGCCTGTACATGGCATCCGCCCGGGCAGCCTTTTGTCTTCCCACACACACACCGTCCTTTTCCCGCCATGCTTTCATGCCGTCCGGCAGTGTATACGTTTTTCCACAGGGCATATCAAAAAGAGCCGCCACACCTCTGGCATGTTCTCTGGTAATATTCTTTGCGCCACCGGCACTTTTTATGATCGCACGATAGCAGATCCTGAAAAGCAGCAGACCGTCCTCTTCTGCCAGTCCGTCATCCAGGCACAGGCTGTCCTTTTCCTCCCGCACCAGCTGTTTCCACAATCTGTCCTCCTGCTTTTGCATATAGTTTTCTGTCTGCTGCAGATCCAGCGCCAGCGCCGCCAGATGGGACACCGCCTCTGTATTGATCTTTGACAGCAGGGGAATCACTTCTTTACGGATCAGATTTCTTGTATAGACTGTATCTTCATTCGTCGCATCTTCCCGCCACGACAGTCCTCTCTCCCGCAAAAATGCCCGGATCTCGTCCCTGTCTGTGCAAAGCAGCGGCCGTATGATCTGTCCCTGCACCGGGCGTATCCCCCCGGCGCCGGTAAGGCTGCTGCCTCTGGCCATCTGAAACAGCATCGTCTCCGCCTGATCGTTTTTATGATGCGCCACTGCAACAGCCTGCGCATTCCAGTCTCTGGCCTCTTTCTGAAACAGCCGGTACCTGAGCTGCCGGCCGGCTTCTTCCAGACCTATATGATATTTTCTGGCCTCATCTTCTGCAAAAACTCTGTAGACCTGACAGTCGATCGCATGTTTCTTACAGTATTCTTCCACAAAAGCAGCATCTTTATCCGCGCTTTCTCCACGGATTCCATGATGCACATGCACCGCCCGAAGCGTCAAACCATACTTTTTCGACAGCTCCCGCAGCACCTCCATCAGGCACAGCGAATCTGCACCCCCGGAAAATCCCACAAGAATACGGCCATTTTCCGGCAGCATATGCCATTGTTTCATAAATTCTTCGATCCGCTGTATCATCTGTCTCTACTCCTGTTTTTCCCAGAAACCGGCCACAAGCACTGTCATATCATCCGTTTTTTGATGATCCTCTGACGCGGGCACTGCATCCAGAATAGCTTCACTCATTTTCTTTGGGGCCTGCTGTTTTACCGTTTCCAGCAGTTTTTCCACGGTCTTTGCTGTATCTTTGTCTGCCAGAGTATCACTTACACCGTCCGTTAGCATAACGATATAATCTCCCGGCCTTAACCTGACTCTGAGCTTTTCGTACCCTGTCTTTTTTTCCAGTCCCGGTGCCATCGCCGGAAGCTCCACCGGCTGCACATGCCGTTTCCTTATAATATAGGAAGCTGCTGCTCCCGCTTTCATAAACTCACAGACACCGGTATACAGATTGATCTGGCACAGATCCAGCGTGGCATAGGCTTCCTGCTCTTCCTGTAACAGCAGCATGGTATGCAGAAGCTGAAAGGTCGTTTCCTTTGAAAAACCGCAGGTCACAAACTCTTCCAGAAGATTCAGAAGCTGCTCACTGCTCCTTTGCGCACCGTATCCACGCCCCATCCCATCGGAAAGGCACAGGTAGGCATGTCCGTCTTCTGTAAAAATGCTGTAATTGTCACCGCATACGCTTTTTTGTATCCCGGACCGCCTGCTGACGCCGCAGAAGATTTCAAAACGTACGGTCTCGCTAAAACTGTACAGCCCGTACTCCTCTCCGATACAGGTCTTTTGTCCCGGATCCGCTGTCAGATGGCGTCCTGTCCGCTGTTCCAGCAGGCCGCAAACAGCCTTTACCGGAATATTTTTCCGGTTTTTTGAACGCAGGGTCATAAAAAAGCTGATCCGCCGCGTATCCTTTTCAAGCACCCAGATCTCGCCGATCTGTATGCCCTGCCGGCCGGCTGCAATTTTCAGCTGTTTTTCCATTGTCTTTCCCAGCGGCTGGTATCGGGCTGATTCTCTGGCCGACTGTCTGAGCATATGGGCGATCTCGCCCAGCTGCATAGCCATGATCATGCGCATATTTTTCAGTCTGTCCTGCCAGAACCTTTCCCTGTGGTATTCCTGCACACAGAACTTTAAGGTCTGTGTCGTTTCCCGGCCCCGGCTGCACCAGCTGATCCAGTCTGTCATACTGTCCTCAAAGGCCTTTTCCTGATTGTCTTCTAAAAGCCCTATCATCCGGGCAGCATACTGTTTTCGATGAATACGGCCCACACGGTCGCAGTTTGGCCTGTACGCACATCCGTCGCAGGCTTTTCGCCGGAAACCGGCCCATATCTCCTCCTGCGTTCTCTGTATGTCCGGTTCTTCTGTTTCTTCCTGCTCCATCGTTCTTGACAGAGCACCGAAAGCTTCTGCCTTAAGCCAGAGCATCCGGTCCTGCGGAAGCTCCTGCATCCATACACGCTCTTTATTCTCAGAAAAAACTTTTGCCATGCCCAACAACGCCAGTACCGATCCGGCTGTGAGCATGGCAATCAGTATTTGCTGCATATGCCATCCCCCCTGACTGTCCTGTCAGGAGGCAGTATATCAGAACCGGCCGGCAAAATCTGTCAAACCGTGGCACTCTGCAAATTATTTTGATTCTTTAAACATAATCTCATCATCATTGACAAGTCCCAGCTTTTCTCTGGCAATCTTGGCAATGTATTCGTCACTTTTCATATATTCACTTTGTTTCTCAATATCTTCGGTACGCTTCGTCTCCGCCTCGACCTGTGTTTCCAGTGTTGCGATCGTATCCTGATTGTTTTGGATCGTCTGCTTCATCATTCTGCTCTTTACACAGATCACGCCCAGCAAAACACATACGATCATCACGATCATCAGCATACCTATAAAGTTCTGCCGATATCCTCTGCTGGCACGATACGCCCGTTTTTTATATCCTGCTCTCGCCATTATGCTTTCGTTCTCCCCGGTCATTCTTTTTCCTGTAACGTGCCAAATGACCATATAATGCGATTTTACCTCTTTTACCATGATATTTCAACCATTTTATACACATTGAGACACCAAAAAGCATTTTTCTTACCGGCCACATCAGACAACCCAGGATCCATGTGCCTGCCCGTACCACATAGCAGCTCAGCAGGCCTTCATACAGCAGTCCGCCCGCCACTGCCACTGCGATCCAGACCACACGTACTCTGCCATCCGACAGCCGGAGCATATGATCAAAATACAAAAGGCCCACGCATATCCAGAACACCAGATCCTCAGCATCCCTGAAGCATCTGCTGTGAAACCATGTATTTCTGCATATGCGCAGGCCATCATAGGCCATACCTGTATATACGCCGGCTTTGAGCATCTGCAACAGTAAAAATGCATCACGGGCAGCCTCTGTTTGTGTCCTCATTGAAACAGCCTCTTAAAGACGCTCTTTTCAGCATTCTTTGCTGCTGTTTTTCTGAGATACTGTACGCTGTCAACGGTTCCTGTCAGGGTGACACATCCGGTCTCTACAGACAGCTGGCTGATATGCAGCTGTTTTCCCCGAAGCAGCAGACGTCCGCAGACCGTATCCAGCCGGATTTCTTCGGGATCAAAAGCCAGTACTTCTCTGATACCTGTAATTTTTCCGGATCCGCAGTCTGAAAGATGCAGCTCATGTTTTTCCTCTGCTTTGCTTTCCTGCATAGGCGATACTTCTCTTTTTCTATCCAGTCTATGTCACGGTACAGGATTTCATGCTATCAGAGATAGCGGTAGAGCTCCTTTGCCTCTTCTTTTTTTACGGTATCCTGTACGTCCAGGATCTCGGCTTTCACTGTACGTGTACCGAACTGGATTTCCAGTACATCACCGTTTTTTACCGCTGTCGATGCCTTTGCCGGCTTACCATTCAAAAGAACCCGTCCGGCATCACAGGCTTCATTGGCCACCGTTCTACGTTTGATCAGGCGGCTGACCTTTAAAAATTTGTCTAATCTCATTTTATCACGCTCACTTTTTTGCATTTACTTTTTTACTACATATGCCATCAACATTGGTCCACTGGACCAATTATTGATATGCACTGGCAAAAAAGAACCGGACAGTTTCCTGCCCGGTCTGATCGTTTATGCGAATTATTTGTTCAGCATATCCTTTAAAGCTTTACCAGCTTTGAATTTCGGAGCTTTGGAAGCTGCGATCGTCATGGAAGCACCTGTCTGCGGGTTTCTTCCTTCTCTGGCTGCTCTCTCGGAAACTTCAAATGTACCGAAACCTACCATCTGGATCTTTTCACCTTTTTTTAACTCTTCAGCAACAACATCCTCAAATGCTTTCAGCGCTGCTTCTGCACTTTTTTTGGACAGTCCGGCTTTCTCAGCCATAGCTGCTACTAATTCAGTCTTGTTCATTTCTAATTCCTCCTGTATTCAGCAAATCATCATCGTGTCGAAAATCCGCAGGGGAATTTCTCAGACCGCATGGATATGCTGCTTATCTTCATCTTCACGAGTCTCTCTTCATGAGATGCACATCAATACTTATATAACGAATGCCCCTGTTTGTCAAGGAAAAACCGCATATTTACAGGGTTTGTACTGATATTTTCCACAAACTGACTCCAGTTTTTCTGCTGCCGCAGGATCTTTACCATTTTTTCCATGTTTTTCCCCGGCGGCATGGTTTTTGAGCTCTGCATATAATAGTTTGCCAGTTTCCAGTTTTTCCAGGGATAGCACAGACGCAGGCACAGATCCTGCTTTTCCTCCTCCGGCAACGGACGGACATCCTGATACCATTGCAGCATCTGTTCAAACAGCTGCATGTTCCAGTCATTCTTTTCCAGGATCTTACGCATATACCGGTACAGATCGGCACTCTGCTTTTCATAATTCCATTTCTGAAAACCGATCACCACGATCCTCTGACCGTCAAACAGCAGATTGTGCTGTGTAAAATCCCCGTGGCATACGCCGGTCTCACGCCCGGCACATGGCGGTTTTTCTTCTTTTTTGTCCATCATGGCCAGCGCATCCTCACCCTGTCGTATGAAAGCTTCCATAGAAGCCGCCAGAAGTTCCTCAAAGGTATTTTTCTGTCGGCGTTTTTTAAGATAACGTGCCGTACGCTTTAATTCCCTGTTATGCCGCAGACAGTCTTCATACAGCGACGGCGGGGCATACTGCTGCTGATACGGAATCGTCATCACCGTATGTATCTGTGCCAGCACACGGGCTCCTTTTCGTATATCCGCAATCGCATGTGTATCGCACTCTCTGCCACGGTACCAGCAGCGCAGGGTGTAGACCGTGCCGGCTCTGTCCCGGCTGTACAGCTCTCCCTCCAGATTTGGCAGAAGCATATCCGTACATGCGATACCGCTGTCCTCAATCTTTTCCTGGATCAGCTTCTGCCAGATCAGCTTTTGTACCGAACCCGGATATTCCTGCAGGATTCTTAAGCCATCTTCTGTTTCACAGATCCAGGCGCCACGCCCTCTGACCAGATTTTCTGTATGAATACCGTATTTTTCCAGCACTTCCAATTCATATCGATACAAGGCAATTCCCCCTCAAGTCCGTTTTGCGTTGCGTATTAATCTATGAATCCACAGCGCAAAATAGAAGAGAGGGGGAATATTTTATCACATATTCTGTTAAAAATTAATAAGCACGGCCCCAGTAAACCAGTTTTTTCGCCGGCTTGCCACAGCATACGCATACATCGTCAATAGCTTCGCCTTCCAGCGGAATACAGCGGGAAGTCGCTGCTGTATCTTCTTTGATCTTGTCTTCGCATGCCTGATCGCCACACCACATCGCTTTGATAAAGCCCGGCTTGTGCTCTACGATTTCTGTAAACTCATCGTAGTTGTGTGCCTCATAGGTATGAGCATCGCGGTGTGCACGTGCTCTTTCCAGCATCTCATGCTGCATCGTATCCAGAAGCTTTTCTACTTCCTGTGCCAGACTGGTAAGCTCTACGACGGTCTTTTCACGGGTATCACGACGGACCAGTACAGCCTGACCATTGGCCAGATCTTTCGGTCCCAGCTCCACACGTACCGGAATACCGCGCATCTCTGCTTCGGAGAATTTCCATCCCGGACGGTTGTCACTGTCATCCAGATCCACACGGACACCGGCTGCTTTCAGCGTGGAAAGCATCTTCTGGCATTCATCGAGAACGCCCTCTTTATGCTGCTGCACCGGAATGATGCGCACCTGTGTCGGTGCAATACGCGGCGGCAGTACCAGACCACTGTTATCACCGTGAACCATGATGATGGCACCGATCATACGGGTCGTAAAGCCCCAGGATGTCTCGTATACCGGCTTCAGCTGGTTATCCTTGTCTGTATACTGTACGCCAAAGGCACTGGCAAAACCGGAGCCAAAGTTATGGCTGGTACCGGACTGCAGTGCTTTGCCATCGTGCATCAGAGATTCGATCGTATAGGTAGCATCTGCTCCTGCGAACTTCTCTTTGTCTGTCTTTTTACCGCGGACAACCGGTATAGCCAGCACCTCTTCACAGAAATCGGCATATACGTTCAGCATCTGTACAGTTCTTGCTTCTGCTTCCTCGGCTGTGGCATGGACCGTATGTCCCTCCTGCCATAAAAACTCACGGGAACGTAAGAAAGGTCTTGTGGTCTTTTCCCAGCGGACAACAGAACACCACTGGTTGTATACCTTCGGCAGATCACGGTAAGAATGTACCTCACTGGCAAACAGATCACAGAACAATGTCTCTGATGTCGGTCTGACACACAGACGCTCCTGCAGCTTTTCTTCGCCGCCATGGGTTACCCAGGCTACTTCCGGGGCAAAACCTTCGATATGATCTTTTTCTTTCTGTAAGAGACTCTCCGGAATGAACATCGGCAGATATACATTCTGTACGCCGGTCTCTTTGAATCTGCGATCCAGCTCATGCTGGATATTTTCCCAGATCGCATATCCTGCCGGTTTGATGACCATACAGCCTTTTACGCTGGTATAATCACACAGCTCCGCCTTGCGGACAACATCTGTGTACCATTGTGCAAAATCTTCTTCCATGGAAGTGATCGCTTCTACTAATTTCTTTTCCTGTGCCATAAATTTCTCCCTTTTACTTATTATAATTGGATCTCAATGCCTCTGCCTGAACGGGTGTACTGATAATACCGGACGCCTGCAGCATCCATCATGCGCTTGGACGCTATCGTTGACGGCGTATCGGCATATTTGTCACTGTCATAGATCACGGTCGTGATCCCTGCCTGAATGATCGCCTTGGCACATTCATTACAGGGGAAAAGTGTCACGTAAATCTTTGCTCCCTCCAGACTGCCTCCCCGGTAATTGAGGATGGCATTCAGTTCACTGTGTGTCGTGTAAAAATATTTATTGTTCAACGGCTCTCCCTCTCTGTTCCACGGAAACTCATCATCCGAGCATCCTTTTGGAAATCCGTTGTAACCCATGGATAAAATCTTGTTGTCAGCGCTGACAATACAGGCGCCGACCTGTGTATTGGGATCTTTGGAACGCATGCCGGACAACATGGCAACGCCCATAAAATATTCATCCCAGGTCAGATAATCCGTCCTTTTCCCCGACATCCGCTTTTTCCTCCTTATGTACTGTACTGTTTTCGTCTTCACCGAAAGAGCCCGTACCTGTGTTTTCTGTCTCCGGCCTGTCCTGTGCCATCTGGGACTCACGCTCCGCTGCCGCACTGTCCCGGATCGATCTTTCGTTCAGACAGATCACCAGTTCATCCAGCAGCTTGTCCATCCTGACGATCCATTCCTCATAGGACTCTACCGGCTCACCGTAAAGTGGCAGAATGTCACCGGAATAATGGATGAATTCGGACAGTGTATAAACATGTCTGGCATTTTCAAACTCTTCCCATATTTTTAATTTCTGACGGTCCTCCATGGTAAGGATCAGTACATCATCCCGGATATCCTCCTGCATCAGCTGTCTGGCCGGAATATCATCTACAGCGTAGCCGTAAGCATCCAGCACAGCATGAGCCTTGGCATCCAGCGGCTCGGGAAACAGCACCACCATGCCTCTGGATTCGATCTCGATCGGATGAAGCAGGAATTTGCTTTTCATAATGATCCGTATCATGGCAGAGCGGCATGTGCCATCGCCATCCACAAAGATCACTTTGTTGTAGGGCATAAAACTCCCTCCTTACACCTGTATTACCTGATGTCCCGCCGCCTTGAGCAGCCGGTTCATGATCGCCTGTCCCATAACCGGTGTGCTGAAAGATTCAGAAAAGATCCGGGTCACATCCAGATCATCAAACTTTCGCAGCACATCGTACAGATGACGGGCAATACTCTCCTCATCTGCTCTGGCGCCTATGCTTAAGACTACTTCTGCCTGATAGGCATCTTTTGTCTCTTCGGCAGCGATCACACCACAGTGTTCGCCCGCTGCTGTCAGACCGGCGACCTCACGGTTAATATAGGAAGCCACCGCCTGTGCATCTCCTTCCACGATCACCAGATCGGCCTTCGGCGCATAATGCTTGTATTTCATCCCCGGTGCTTTCGGGTGAATACCGGAATTTTCCGCGATCAGTCCCCTGTCCATCTGGACTTCGCCGATAACAGAAGCGATCATATCCTGTGTGATATAGCCCGGACGCAGGATCGTCGGGATCTTTTCGGTAAAGTCAACGATCGTAGATTCGATACCGATGCCGACCTCACCGCCGTCAAGGATCATCTCTATTCTGCCATCCAGATCATCCCGGACATGCTCGGCCTTTGTAGGGCTTGGACGTCCCGATGTATTGGCGCTCGGTGCTGCTATATACCCTGTACTGGCCGCGATCAGCTCCCTGGCGATCTCGCTGGACGGCATACGCACAGCCACACTGTCAAGGCCACCTGTAGTTTCCAGCGGAACCTTGTCGTTCTTTTCAAAGATCATAGTCAGTGGTCCCGGCCAGAAAGCATCTGCCAGGCGTTTGGCCGCTTCGGGCACCTCCCTGACGATGCCGTACAGAGCCTGCATATCGGCTATATGCACGATCAGCGGATTGTCCGACGGTCTTCCCTTGGCACTGTAGATCTTTGCAGAGGCCTCCGGATTCAGAGCGTCTCCGCCAAGACCATATACGGTCTCTGTAGGAAAAGCCACCAGTCCGCCCTGTTTCAGGATAGCGGCTGCCGTTTTCAGCCACGTTTTGTCTGTATTTTCTGTATCTGCTTTTATATATATCGTTTGCATAGATTTTCCTCGTATATTATGCCATACTTTTTATATTATAGCATTATCCCTTTAAAAAGGAAACCCCTGCAATTTAAAAAGAACCGGTGTTTCCACCGGTTCTTCGCTACATACACTGTATGGATCAGTCCTCTTTGATCTCCAGGATCTCCATCGGACATGCTTTGGCACAGATACCGCAGGCAATACATTTGCTTGTGGTTGTCTCTGTCGGTACCATAACCTTCATCGGACATACCTCTGCACATTTGCCACAGCCTGTACACAGCTTTTTGTTGATCATATATACACCTTTGGTATTCTGTGTGATCGCACCTGCTTCACAGGCACGTGCACATTTGCCGCACTGGATACAGGTATTTACCTTTACGGCACCGTTTTTCTCTGTGATCTGGATACAGGACTTGCCCGGATCATCTACCTTGTAGAAAGCCTGGGAACAGGCATAGACACAGGACAGACAGGCCATACAGGCATCTTTGTTCTTTACTGCTAATTTTTTCATTTGTTCACCCTCCGCTTATTACATGATTACGAGCAGTATATGCTGCTTTGTTCATTATAAACGTTCAGGGTGCTGTTAGACAATTACAACAATTATAAGTGAATACTATCAGTCGCCTTTGTACCACAGTTCACAGCATAGGCGATGACCTGTCAGTTCTGCAGTCCGTGTGTAAACTGATGATAACGCAGTGCCATGGCTCTGTCTGCCTTGTACCAGCGTTCATAGTACGGATGCCGGAAACCTCTGGCATTGTTCTGCAGCTGTACATCGACATCATAGTAATATACCTCACCATTCAGCCGCAGCCAGTTCCAGTAGTGTCCGGATCTGGTACCATTGCTGTTCAGATAATATCCGGCGCACACACCGCCCTCGATACCGGCATGGTTACACAGGATCATAAAAGCATCCGCTGTACGGTTACACTGACCGACACGGGAATTGAACCACAGCTTGACCGTATTCTGGATACTGATATGACGGCTGTCGGTATAGGCACCGGTGGAATATTTGATACCGGAACAGTAGATCAGTTTGACATACTGCGCCTTTCCCTCAGCGACCAGACGGTCTGTACTGGCTTTGTATGCCTGGATCTCGCCAGACAATGCATTCAGATCGTAGACTTTTTTATAGTTGGTGTGATTGTCATGTACGTGACGGAATGCATGGCTCACCCAGTAATAGATCTGCTGTACCTTCTGTTCCGCACTCATCGACGCTGTCACACCGGCTTCACGCAGCATCATCTCTGCCATATAATCCAGCTCGGCATCCCCTGTAAGCCGCGCCACACCGGAAGCGGTCGTATCCATGCCCTCTGCAGGCACAGTCGTATTGTTATCGGAAGGTGTTACCGCCGGTTTGGTCACTGCCGGAGTCTCTGCCTTTCTGGAAACCTTAAAGCTCGTACGTTTGGTCGCTGTACGTGTTCTTTTTCCGGCCTTGCCGGACAGATATACTTCTACACGATATGTACCGTTGGGCACTACAGCACCTGCCGTAAGCTTTGCCGCATTGCCTGCACTGGCTTTTCCGTCCCACACAAGCTTTTTGGTTCCCTTGCGTGACAGACTGGTCAGTGTCCGCTGATACACATACTTTCCTTTGCGGTTTAAGACACGAATCCGCATTTTGAGATTCTTACAGGAAGATGTTGTGTAGGTAATGGAACTCGACGCATATGTACTGCCCTTTTTGGGTGCACTTACTTTCACTTTGGATATTCTCATACTTGCGGCCTGGGCAGAAACCGGTCTCACACACAGTAAAGCCATCATACCCATGCATACCAGCAAAAACCGCAGCAGATGTCTGCTATGTTTTTTCATGATTTTCTCCTTTTATCGCTAACTTTTTACCAAGCTATTTTCTATTGTAACACATTCTTAATATTCTGCCAAGTCCGTGCCTTGCTTTTCCAGATACAGCCGTATCCCTTCAGCGATAGCTTCTGCCGCCAGCTCCTGCGTTTTTACCTCCTGCAGCTTTTTGGCTTCTTCGGGATTTGACAGGAAACCGCATTCCACGATCAGCAGCGGGATCGTTGTCTTTCGCAGCAGGTAATAGGAATCATTTGCCTTGCTCACACGTGTATTGGACGGATCGAGTATCCGGATCAGCTGTTTTTGCATAATATCGGCAAACTGCTTTCCTTCTTCGGATGCCGTATAATAAAAAACCTGCGCCCCATGGGCTGACGGATCCGAAAAACTGTTCTGATGGATACTCACTGCACATTTCGCACCGGATGCACTGATCCGTTCACACCTGAGGCGCATATCCTCCTTTTTCTCCGGTTCTTTACCGTCCGGATGTACCATCTCATCCTTTTCTCTGGTCATATATACGGAAATACCCTGTTTTTCCAGAATCCGCTGTACCTTTCCGGCTATGGACAGATTGACTGTTTTTTCCAGACAGCCATCCGCTGCGACTTTGCCCGGATCGCTTCCACCGTGACCGGCATCTATGACCACATCCACACCTGTTTTGGCTTTTGCCCCCGTTACTCTGGCCGCTTCCCCAGACACCAGATATACCGCCAGCAGTAAAAGGATGGCCATCCCGTATTCGATCGATTTTCTTCGCACAAAAAACATCCTGCCCGGTTTTTTTTAATATATGCCCGGCAGGATGTCTCTATCCTTTTTAATCTTCACTTAAAAACAGTCTTTTCATTTCTTCTTCGGAAATATCCTCTGCCTCATCAAAGGCTTCCTCTTCTGCCGGTTCCGGCTCTGTTTCCGTCTGCGGACAGTCTGGGGCAGATTCCTGCTCCGTCAGCTCATAGACCGACTCCGGCATCATCGTTATGATCCGGTGTACCTCTTTATAAGAGGACATAAACCTTTTCTGCGCCTGATTGATCAGCTCTACGATATCGTTCATCTCATCCTGCACGGCAATATACTTTTTCTTACCGTCGGCAAGCTTTTCGTTGACCTCTTCCTGTACCTTTTCTATACGGGCTGCTGCCTCATGTTCTGCTTCAGCACGCATCTTTTCAGCCTCTGTCTCAGCATCCTTTAATATCTCATCTCTCTTTTTTTCAGCCTCTTTGATCATGGCATCTGCCTGGATCTGTGCATTAAAGATGATACTGCCGATCTTTTCGTAATTGTCCACGTATTTCTGGTACTTTTCCGTGACATCCTGCTCCAGCTTTTCTTTCTGTGCCTCTTTAAGTTCGAGACGCTTGGACAGTTCGGCGATCTTTTCGTTTTTTTCCTTGAGCTCTTTTTCCAGTCTCTTTTTTTCACGGAAGGAGCTGTCTTTCAGCTCTTCCATCTTCTGCATCACGTCATCCTTGTCAAAACCGCCCATCAGTGTCGTTTTGAACATTTCATAATCCCCCATGTACTCTCCTCCTTATAAATACTGTCCGATCAGATTCCAGATCTCTGCATTTTCAAAGCCCAGTTTCCAGAATGCACCGCCGGCAAGCTGGTAGGTATCGATAAGCTTCAGTTTTTCCTCCAGAGACTTTTCATCTTCCATCCACATTTTCTGCAGATTCTGCTCTGTATCGAGTTCAGCAACATTCTGTCCGGCACTGGCATCCCAGTACACATCCATCCCCTTCTCCTGCGCATAGGCATTGGCATCCGCCATACCCAGCGTCTGGCACTCCAGAGAACCGTTGTCATAGCTTTCGATCCAGAGTCTGGTATAAAATGGCATGGCATTGATCACCTTTGCCGCCGGAACTTCATTTAGTGTCGCCTCAATCCCCTCTTTCACAAAGCCAAGAGAAGCGTTGGAACCGGCCTTCTCGCTGTTGGCTGTGTTTTCATCATATCCCATAATGATCACATAATCCGCTACTTTGCCCTGCACGCTGCGGTTATAATGAGAAGAGAACTTCGGTACAGGATCATCTATGGAAAATACCAGTCCATTCTTTCTGCAGGCAATAGAAAGCTCACGGATCAACTCTGTATAGTACACAGCCTGATCAGCTTTGATCGACTCAAAATCCAGATTGATACCATCCATGCCGCAGGCAAGTGCCTGTTCGATCAGCTGGCTGATCATCGTATTTCTCGCCGATGTACTGCCAAGAAAGGCCGTATTATCGATCTTGTTTGTAAAATTATCGATAAGTCCCCAGACCTCCAGACCGGCCGCATGAGCCTGCTGTACATAGGCAGCTGAAGCCAGAGAAGTGATATTTCCCTGTACATCGGCCACAGTAAACCATGTAGGTGAGATCACATTCAGCGCCGAGGCCGAAGCCAGACGCTCTCCCAGCGCATCATTGCCACTGGCATACGTCATCTGGTGCCAGCCAAGACTGATCTTATGGTCACGGCTGATCGACGTGTATTCCGGTTCGTTTGCCGCAAAGCCAAGCGCCTTTGCTTCTCCCAGCTCGCTGTTGATCGCATAGCCGACATAGCCCTCATGACTCATGACTTTTGACCATTCATCACCCTGTTCCAGCAGATATACCGTATTGGCAGCGGTCAGTACTTTGGCCTTTTTGGACGCCTCCGTACGGATGCGGATACCGCCCTTTTGCTCATCCGGTTTTGCGGCATCGGCCGTCTGTGCTGCAGGATCTGTCATAAGTACGATCGTCTGTATATCTCCATGGTCTGTATCCAGATACAGATTCATCACCTGTGTCAGGTAATTCAGATTCACATACCATCCGTCCGACTGATTTACTACGGCGACCAGAGACGTCTCCACATGCTGGCCTCCCTCCGTATCATACCCGGCTGCTCCCGGTGTAAAATACCACATCTCCTCCGGGCGGGCCAAAAGCCCCTGTCCGTTAGTCTCATCCACATACAGCGGACTGTTTAAAAGACTGCAGGCCTCCATCCACGGCATAAAATAGCCCTCCAGTCCATCTATCGTCACGGCCTTTGTCTCGGCCTGCTCTCCATCCGGCAGGACCAGCGTATATTTTCCCGTCTCCGGTGTGCCGAAATACGCCGAAACATCCGCATAAGAATCCCCTATAAGTTCTTCAAAAGATCCGGTAGCCACGCCAACGATCAGAAGCACGATCGCCGCGCAGATAGCCAGAACAGCTACTGTCAGCTTTTTTTTCATCTGTACATCCCCTTATTCTTCTAAAAATCGACATTGCTATTATAACAATTTACGCCCTGTTCGTCATCAGCATTTCAGCTTTTTTAGAAAAAATTCACCCGGAAGGTCAGTTAAACCTTCCGGGCAGCAATGTTACCTGTCAGATCTGATCCAATGGAAACTAAGGCGTCTGACCCTGCCGTCTGCATCGCATTCGTATTCTCTCATATAAGAGCCTTCTTCCGCTGCGATACATGCCTTGACAATTTTCTTTGGACTTGATATTTCATTGTCAAGCTGCAGTTCAATTCCCTTTTTCTGATAGGCTTTCAGTTCAGCTTTTAATCTTTTCTTTGCTTCTGCCATCTCATTTAGCCACTTCCTTTAAAAATTTGTGATACATCATTTTATTCCTCTCCGGACATATTAAGATCGACCCATTCGGCTTTTGCAGATACACTGTGCTATATTTGCTATACATCGTATGGGAAAATCGCGGCGAACACCGCTGAAACGAAAAACAGGATACATTGCTAAAAAGTCTGCGGTCTCCTTTCCAGCACACTGCTCTGTAACTATGATTATAGCCGCTTTCTTTCAAAAAAGCAATCAGTTTTACTATGTTTTTCGTCTTTTTTCTTTGAAAATATAAAAAAATAGTGAACTTCTTTACAGTTTCCGGGCATATGGTATATAATGAAGCATACACTGGATACAGTGTATACACCATATTTCTGTGAGAAAGTTCTTTCTCCGGCTGTGATAATGATAATTAAAAGGATGTGATCATATGAAAATCGAAAGAATCAGCGATTCGCAGATACGCTGTACATTGTCCCGCGAGGATCTTGCCACACGACAGATCAAATTAAGTGAACTGGCTTATGCCACTGACAAAGCCAAAGACCTTTTCCGTGATATGATACAGCAGGCAAATGACGAATTCGGTTTCGACGCTGAAAATCTTCCGCTTATGGTGGAAGCTATACCGATCATGCCCGACAGCATTGTACTGATCATCACCAAGGTAGAGGATCCGGAAGAGCTGGATACCCGCTACTCCCGCTTCTCTCCAGGTAACGATACACCATCCCGCTCAGATCTTCTGGCACAGATGGTCGGTGCAGACGACATCATCGATCTTTTCCACAAGCTCTCCGATGCCGCTGCCCAGAAAAAATCTGTCAAAGAGACACCAGATGACCCAAAGACATCCTCCGGTTCCAAAGAAGAACCTCTGGATCTTCTGCGCATCTTTGAGTTCTACTCACTCAACGATGTTATTCAGGCCGCCGGTGTTATGAAAAATAAATACCATGGGCTGAATACACTCTACCGCTTTGGCAAAGACACCTGCTACCAGCTGGTCCTTCATCAGTCCGGTCAGAGCCCCGAGCAGTTCAACCAGCTCTGCAACCAGCTGTCCGAATATGCGCACGGTGAATCCTTCTCCACCGCCAGCGAGGCTTACTTCAAAGAGCACGCCCGCTGCATCATCCCCGAAGACGCCCTCGCCAAGCTCGCCGAGCTCGCCTGACGCTATAGTATTATTTCAAAAACCAGTGTCACTGGAAAGTGCAATATAAAAGTTCTCCCGGAAAACGCTTAAAAACGCCCTGTGTTTTCCGGGAGAACTTTTATATTGCACTTTCCAGCGTCACGTCCCTTTTCAATACCATCGCATCATCCCAGAAAATCATTAATCTGATCCACCAGAAGATCCGCATCGATCCCATGCACCATAGCCGCTTCCTCCAGAGATTCCCCCTGTGAAGACGGACACCCGATACAATGCATCCCCGCACGCATCAGAATCGCCACAATATTCGGATCGATCTGAATAAGATCTGCAATGATCATATCTTTTGATACTTTTCCTGCCATATCTGCTCCTCCTTCTCTTCTTTGACCTGTCTTATTATAAAGAACTCCCCTGCACCAGACAAGCCCCTCACAAAATTTTTCTTACGGTTATCCATAACTAAGTACTTGTTTTCTCCGTGGATATAGTTTATCATTGTCATTGACCCCGAATTTCGGTGGATATACCAATACTTAAATCGTTTAAGGAGGATACAAAAATGGCATACGTAATTTCTGATGAATGTGTAATGTGTGGTACATGTGAGGGTGAATGTCCGGTTAGCGCTATCAGCGAAGGCGATGGCAAATACGTAATCGATGCTGATACATGTGTAGAGTGCGGTACATGCGCAGCTGCATGTCCGACAGAAGCTATCAAAGAAGCTTAATCATCCTTTCAGGATATGAAAAGCGCCAGAAGTTATCTTCCGGCGCTTTTTCATTGCCATGCATATCCATAACGGATCCCCTGAACCATTTTTGCTCTGGTTTTCTTTATCTTCGATGATGCTCCGTTTTTTCCTCTTCTCTGGTCGCTGCGATCATCCTTCGCGTTTTCTGCTGCCGGCGGATCGCCTCGTCCAGCTTTCTGTATCTCTCCTCACGGCTTCTTGTCATCGCCACTTCGTCTGTTACCCGTTCCAGGATCTGAAAAAACAGCTGCTGTTTTTTCTGCTTCTCCGAAACTTCCAAAATCGCCGGCGAAAAACAGGCCGCTGTTTTTTCTTTGTTTTCGACTGCCTTATTTACAGCCGGAAGTACAGCTTCCTGCCCGCCTGCCGCTTCCTTTTCTGTCTGTATCTGCTGCTCACGGATTTCTTTAAGTGACAGTCCTTCTTCTTTCAGCCTCTGTATCTCCCTGATCTGTGCAAACTCCGCTTCTGTATAACAACGATGGCCTTTGCGGTTTCGCCGGACATGAAGGATTCCTTCTTCCTCCCAGTAACGCAGTACATACGATTCGACACCGCTTTGCTTCGCCGCTTCCGAAATAGAACATCCCTGCTCTTTCATACACGTCCCTTCTTTCATCCGCTGCAAATCTCTTGCAGATCCTGTCTGTATTATACGTTCTGGGGCTTTCTTCCACAAGAAAAAGCCATCCAAATATTCTGACATATTCGGACAGCTTTTTTATTATTCTTATTCTCTTTCTATATCCGGGATCTGATCCTCAGAGATAGGATCGGCAAATTTGGTATACTCCGGAATCCATACCAGACTGACTGTACCGGTCGGGCCGTTACGCTGTTTGGCAATATTGATCTCGGCGATATTTTTCAGTTCATTATCGGCATCCCGGTTATAGTAGGCATCTCGGTAGATAAACATAACCACATCGGCATCCTGCTCGATGGCACCGGATTCACGAAGGTCTGACAGCATCGGCCTTTTGTCGTCTCGCTTTTCCACCGCACGGCTCAGCTGTGACAGGGCTATGACCGGAATCTCCAGCTCTCTGGCCAGTGTTTTCAGTGCCTGGGAAATCTCGGAGATTTCCTGCTGTTTGGAATCGGAATGACGGTCTGCTTCCATTTTCTGCAGGTAATCGATCATCACACAGTCCAGACGCTTCTCCAGCTTCAGCTTTCGGCATTTAGAACGCATTTCCGATACGGAAATACCCGGTGTGTCATCAATGATCAGTTTGGAACCACCGATCTTGTCCGCAGTGTAGACCAGCTGTCCCCACTCGGTATCGCTTAAGTTACCTGTACGGATGTTCTGGGCATCGATATGTCCGTCGCAGGCGAACAGTCGGTTGACCAGCTGTTCCTTGGACATCTCCAGACTGAATATACAGACATATTTGTCATCGTGTAACGCCATATGGTTGGCGATATTTAAGACAAAGGCTGTCTTACCCATAGACGGACGAGCCGCCACCAGAATAAAATCCGAAGGATGAAATCCCGCTGTACGGCGGTCCAGTTCACGGTAGCCACTGGAAAGTCCTGTAATGTGATTGGAGCTTTTTGAAGCCGCATCTATGGAATCCAGGGCATTCATAACGATCTCCCGGATCGGTGTGAACTCACCCTTATTACCGCGCTGCAAAAGCTGAAACATCTTCTGCTCTGTCATGGCCAGTATGTCACTGACATTTTCCTGATCCATATAACAGGTATTGGCGATCTCCTCGTTCAGACGGATCATCCGGCGAAGCGTGGCTTTATCACTGACAATATTGGCATAATACTTTACATTGGCCGATGTCGGTACAGCATTCACAAGCTCACTGATGTATTCCACGCTGCACAGCTCGTCCGGCACACCGTTTTCCCGCAGGCGGTTTTGCAGTGTGATCAGATCCACCGGCTGTCCTTCGGTATACAGTTCTGCCATTGCCGTAAACATGGCGCCATACTGTTGCTGATAAAAATCTTCTCCTGTCAGAATATCTGTGGCCACCATGATCGCATCACGGCTCATAAACATGGCACCCAGCACAGACTGTTCTGCTTCTGTATTATGGGGCATGATCCTTTTAATGACAGCTTCTTCCAAGATCGTTCCTCCTATGCTTCCTTAACAACCACTTTCAGTGTGGCCGTTACCTTCGGATGCAGTTTGATCGTCACATTTGTTGTTCCAAGCTCTTTGACCGGTGTATCTAAAGACATCTTTTTCTTGTCGATCTCATATCCCAGCTGTGCCTTCGCAGCCTCGGCGATCTCCTTTGTGGAAACGGAGCCAAACAGCTTGCCGTTATCACCGACCTTGATCGCTACCTCTACCTTTTTGTCTGCCAGCTCTTTGGCAAACTCCTGTGCCGCCTTGAGATTTTCTGCGGCCACCTTATCCTCATGTGCCTTTTTCAGTTTCAGGTCATTCAGATTCTTCGGTGTTGCCTCAAGTCCCAGTTTTTTGGGAAACAGCATATTTCTGGCATAACCGTCACTGACATTGACGATCTGATCCTTTTTCCCCAGGCTTTTAACATCTTCCAGTAAAATTACTTTCATTAGATTTCTCCTCCTTCAGTCATCTCTTTTAACGTCGTTTTCAATATCTGTCTGGCTTCTGCTATGGATTTGCCTTTCAGCTGCGCACCGGCCACATTCAGATGACCACCGCCCCCAAGCCGTTCCATAATGATCTGTACATTGACTTCATCGATCGCCCTTGCACTGATATACACCGTATCCTTAAACAGGGTCAGGACAAAGGAAGCCTTGACACCTTTAATATTCAGCATCTCATTGGCTGCCTGGGCACCGACGATCGTCGGACTCTCAATCCCTTCTGTCGGGCATACAGAGATCGCATAACACCCGTCATACAGCTCTGTCTCAGAGATCGCCTGTCCCTTGGCCTGCAGATTCTTCATATCTTCCCTGAACATCTTGCGGATCCGGGTGATGTCCGCACCGTTTCTCCGAAGGAAAGCAGCCGCCTCAAAGGTACGCACACCGGTCTTTGTCAGGAAATTATCCGTATCAACCATAATACCCGCATACAGACTGTCCGCTTCGATATTACGGATATGAATACTGTCATCAAAGTACTGCAGGATCTCGGCAACCATCTCACTGGCCGAAGAAGCATACGGCTCGATATAGGACAGCGCCGCATTCTGGATGATCTCACCACCCTGACGGTGATGATCCAGTACTACGATCGTCTCCACCATATACAAAAGCTCCTCACACTCTGTATAACTCGGGCGGTTGGTATCCACAACCACCAGCATGGTGTTCATATTGACCATTTCTTTCGCATCATGTCCGGAAACGAACATATCATTGCCATACTCTTTGTCCTTGACAAAAGCATCCATCAGAGGACGGATCGCTGTTGTCGGGTGATCCACAACAATATGTGCCTTTTTGCCCAGTGTGCGGGCCGCACGGTAAATACCGATACCCGATCCCAGTGCATCCACATCCGGCAGGGAATGTCCCATGATCAGAATACGTTCCTTATGATTCATGATCTCACGCAGCGCATGCGCCTTTACACGGGCCTTTACACGGGTATTTTTCTCCGCATGCTGCGATTTTCCGCCATAAAACTCCAGCTCCTCACCACGCTTGACCACCACCTGGTCACCACCACGGCCAAGTGCCAGCTCTATGGCCACACGGGCATATTCACTGTTCTGGATCAGCGTAGGCGCATTTTCTCCGATACCGACACTCAGTGTCACCGACATGTCATTACCAATATTTACAGCCTTGACTTCCTCGAGCACATCAAATTTCTTCTGCTGCAGACTGGTCAGGGTCTTTTTCTGCATAACGACAAAAAACTTGTCTTTTTCAAGCTTCTTTACGATAGCATCATTGGACAGAAAATATTTGTTGATCCTTCGCTCGATCAGAGCCGTCAGAAGAGAACGACGCACCTCATCGACGCTCTCCATCGCCTCTTCGTAATTATCAATGTATACAAGACCAGTTACCAGCTTTTCATCCTGTTTTTTCTGGATATAGCTGTTAAGCTCTGTAATATCCATCAGATATACAGCCAGCATACTGAACTGTCTGGACTGGATCTCCAGCGTCTGTGACCCCTCCGACAGCTCATCCATCGGCAGAGGCTTTAACTGCATACGGAAATCCCGGCCGTCCCTGTTGACAAAAAACTCCCGCACCTGTTCGTCTGCCGGGAATCTTTCCGGGATCACCTGTGGAAATATCGTTGAAATGCACTTATGATAATCCTTGTTCTTGCCAATGATCTCCATAAACAGCCGGTTCATCCAGAGGAACCGGCCCGAACGGTCGATCAGGGCATAGGGGATCATCATATCCATCATGATCTTTTTCTGTACCTGACCATAATTCGTGGCAAAAGAGATCATCTCATCCACGAACCGATTGCGCTGCGTGTAAAAAACGATCCATGCGATCAGCAGATACAAAAGATCCACGATGAAAGAGAGCAGACCTGCCTGTTTATTCACACAGAAAACGCCTATGCTTCCCGCCGCAAGCAATAGGAACAGATAATACGGCCATCGCAGATAAAAATCAAGAAAACCTTTAAAACGAATACCTTTATTCATACTGCCTCCATAGCTATCCGTTATTATACACTCCCCCAAGCGATAGTATATTGCATTATACCATTTTCAGAGAGAATAAGCAACTTTGGTTCTCATTAAGACGCAAAAAAGGCATGCCGCATATAACGGCATGCCCTGCATTCTCACAACGTCTGAAATTATTCAGCAACGTACGGCATAATAGCTACGTGTCTTGCTTTCTTGATCTCTACAGTCAGAGCTCTCTGATGTTTAGCACAGTTACCTGTGATACGACGCGGAAGGATCTTACCTCTCTCGGATACGTATCTTTTCAGCTTGTTAACATCTTTGTAGCTGATCTCGTTGTTTTCTTTACCACAGAATACACAAACTTTTTTTCTTCTGTGACCGCCTCTTCTCTTCATCGGAGAATCCGGTCTGTCGCTTTTATTGTAAGCCATTGCATTTTACCTCCATTATTTCATATACTAATTGAACGGCAGCTCCTCTTCGATTCCATCCGGAATGTTCATAAAGCCGTCTGCACTTGTAGCTTTCGGCGCCGGTGCAGATGCCTGACCGTAATTGCTGCCTGCAGAATAATTGCCACGGTTGCCATCGCTGACACTCTTACTCTCGGCAAACTCCTGCTCCTCTACAACAACGTCTGTTGTGTAGACCTTCTGTCCGTCACGGTTAGTGTAGCTTCCGGTCTGGATACGACCTACGGCTACGATCTTTGTACCCTGATGCAGATATTTTTCTGCGAACTCAGCGTTTCTGCCGAAAGCAACGCAGCCGATAAAATCAGCTGTCTGGTCACCGTCTCTGCGGAAACGTCTGTCTACAGCCAATGTGTATCTGGCAACTGCTGTTGCAGACTCACCTGTAGAATAGCGGATATCAGGATCTCTGGTTAAACGGCCCATTAAAATAACTTTGTTCATATTGTCCTCCTATGTGTAAAACACAAACTTCATCAACAGTTACGATATAAGCCTTTAATGGGTTCTTATTCGTCGATTTAAGCCTCTTTCTTAACGATAAGATATCTTAATACGTTGTCCATGATACGAACGTGTCTTTCCAGCTCTGCCGGGCATGTCTCAGCTGCATCGAACTGGATGAAATAATAGAAGCCCTCATTCATTTTCTGAATCTCGTAAGCTAATTTCTTCTTACCCCATTCTTCAACTTCTGTCACTGTACCGTCGTAACGAGCGATATATCCTTTCGCTTTCTCTACAACAGCTTCGCGAGCTTCGTCTTCAATTTTCGCATTCACAACCAAACATAATTCATATTTGCTCATGCTTCTTACCTCCTTTTGGTCTCTGGCCCCCCGATTGGCAGGGAGCAAGGAATAAATGATTTATCACGATTCGATATGATACCATATACAGATGGAAAATGCAAGGAAAAATTCATTTTTATTTCTCTTTTTATTTTTCGTTTTCCGTTTTCTATTCCTTCTTTATATGTTCTCTGCAGTTTTTTTCAACCAGCCTGCGCGCTACCATGATCTGATGGCCGCAGCCTTCACATTTCAGCCGGAAATCTGCGCCGACACGCAGGATCTCCCAGCAAAAGCTCCCACAGGGATGTTTCTTTTTTAATTTTACAATATCTCCGACTTCAAATACCATAACTCTCCTTACCCGTATACGCTGGCTCACTTACTTTTTCTGCCGGCCACAGCGCTTATGGCTGCACCCGGACGGCTCCCAGGACCTCTCCGATCGGCTCTCTGATCACCAGATCAGCATGGGCATCGCGGGACGTTGCCCCCTTATTGATCAGAACGATCCTGTCTCCCTGGAAATAATCGATCAGCCCGGCCGCCGGATATACCGCCAGCGAGGTACCGCCCACGATCAGCACATCTGCCTCGGAAATAGCCTTTATCGCGTTCTGAACCGTAGCCGTATTAAGCCCCTCCTCATACAGCACCACATCCGGCTTGATCACACCGCCACAGTCACAGTGCGGTACGCCCTCCATCTGCATCAGCTCATCCGCGCTGTAAAATCTGCCGCACTTCATACAGTAGTTTCTGAGAACAGAGCCATGCAGCTCATACACAGTCCGACTGCCGGCCTTCTGATGCAGTCCGTCTATATTCTGTGTGACAACAGCCGTCAGCTTCCCGGCTGCTTCCAGCTCGGCCAGCTTCAGATGTGCCGCATTCGGACTGGCATCCGTGATCAGCATCTTTTCTCTGTAAAACCGGTAAAACTCTTCTGTATTTCGCATAAAGAAAGTATGACTTAAGATCGTTTCCGGCGGATAATCGTATTTCTGATTATACAGGCCGTCCACACTCCTGAAATCCGGTATGCCACTCTCCGTAGACACGCCCGCACCGCCAAAGAAAACGATCCTTTTGTGTTCATCTATGATCTTTTGCAGTTCTTCTGCTGCTGTCATCGTCCCTTCCTCCTTCTTGATCCTTTCATATTATCGTTTATCCTGTCTTTTCCGAAGAAAAACTTTCCTATATAATAGCACATTTTGTTCCGGCATCCAATCCGTATTCGTTTTCTGCTTTTATCTTTCCCAAAAATGCGGTATAGTAATAGCATTCAGTATCAGAAAGAAGGTATTCGATGTCTACTTTTTTCAACGAAGTACAGGCCCGTACGCCTGAGCTCATACAGCTCAGAAGACAGCTTCATCAGTGTCCGGAGACAGCATGGCAGGAAACAGAGACCACGCATTTTCTGCGCCGGTATCTGTCATCCCTTCCACTGACCGTATATCCGCTTCCCATAGCCGGCCATGATACCGGACTTATGGCGGTTCTGTCCTGTGGTAAAGGCCCTGTACTGACACTGCGCTTTGATATCGATGCACTGCCGGTTACAGAGACCACGTCTTCTGATCATCTGGCCGTACAGCAGCATTTTGTTTCCAGAAATCACGGATGTATGCATGCCTGCGGGCATGATGGGCATATGGCGATCGGCCTTATGACCGCCGCCATCCTCTGTCAGCACAGAGATATGCTCCATGGCACCGTACAGTTTCTGTTTCAGCCGGCCGAAGAAGGCTGCCGGGGTGCCCGGCCGATCGCTGAAAGCAGCCTGCTTGACAGTACCGATTACTTTCTCTCCGGCCATATCGTCCCCTCCATGCAATACCCGGAAGCCGACGGTGATTTTATTTTTGTCGACGGTTCCTTTGCCACGACAAAGCTCGACGTATCCTATCAGGGCAAAGCAGCTCATGCCGCTCACCCGCAGGAAGGCCGCTCTGTCATCCCGGCTCTCGGAGAGCTTTTCACTTCTTTATACCGGCTGACAGGCAGCACCCATCCTGACACTGTTTTAAATATAGGAAAAATACAGGCAGGAAGTGCCAGAAATATTCTGGCTGCCCGCGCCGTTATGGAAATGGAATGTCGCGGTAAAACCACAAAAGCCAATATGGCACTGACAAAAGAAGTGGAAAAACAGATAAAAGAAACTGCCCGGACCTTTGGTCTTACGTATACGATACAGACCGTCGGGAGCGCTCCCGCGTTAAAAAGTTCGCCTTCCCTTGCAGACAGACTGTCCGCCTGTTTTGAAAACACAGCTGCACCTGTCACCTGCTCGCATAAGAAAACCACCGCATTTCTGGCCAGCGAAGATGCCGCCCATCTGATGGACCGGGTAACCTCCCATGGCAAAGAAGCCGCTTACGTGCTGTTTCCGGCCCGGACGACAGCCGTATTGCACCAGCCGGACTATTCTTTTGATGAAACCGTACTCGCCAGAGCCGTACTTTTTTATACGACATCTGCCCTGCAGCTGTTAAAATAACCGTATCTGTGCCGAAGCGAAATCCCCTGCCCCTCGATCCAGTCTTCCAGATCATTGCGGGCATCCCAGACAACAGACACCAGACCCAACGCAGAAAGGACAACCATGACACCACAAATTCTTTTATATAACATCACAGACCCAGAAAGAAAGAGAAAAATCAAGGCACTCCTGCTCCGTCTGAAGATCCGTGCCCGGATCATAGAAAAATCAGCCTACCCGGATCCCGTAGGCCGTGCCGCCGGCATGGACATCTCCACGGCCGATGTTTCCGTCGTACCACCGGCAGATTTTGATGAGGAGATGCTGGTCTTCTGCTTCTTTTCCGATGCACTGCTCAATCAGTTTCTGGCAGGACTGCGCAAAAGCGGCCTGCAGATTCCCTTAAAAGCGATCCTCACCCCGTCCAACTGTACCTGGGACAGCTACAGGCTGCATCAGGAAATCTCTGCTGAACACCAGAAGATGCATGAAAAAGCCTGACGGTTCTTTTTCTTTCTGAGGTATTCCAATTTCGTTACTTGTGGTATTCCGATTTTTTCGATATCATAGTGAAAGAAATTTAATAATGTAATTTTTAATGATTATCAGTTCTAAGTTCTGCCCGTTCCGCTTTTTTGGAACCTGCAGCTAAGATGGAAGCGGGTGAGATTCCCGAACAGTCGTGCTACTGTGATCGTGCAGATCTGTCTCATATCCATTGCGTTGCCCACGCGAGAAGGCGAGACACATCGTTACTGCGTAAGTCAGGAGACATGCTTAGAGCCGTAGCCACTAATCACACGATCTGGTTAGGGTGAGGTAGTTTCTGTTTTTTGTACTCTTTTTTCTGACAGAGCTGCCTTATCTGTCCTGTGAACGGCTTCGGCAGACTGTGATCTGGCCCAATATCGATCCCTTGCTCCGTTACAGGATATCAAACTACTGTAAAGGAGCATTTTTATGTCTGAAAACTGTACCATTACCCCGCCTGTGATCACCCGTGCGATTGCCAATCAGCTGGGAGTACCCCGGCTGATCCTTCCCGAAGGCACTGCTGCTGTGGCCGCCGAGGCCTTTATGAAACGAAACTATATCGAAGCTGTCTACTTTCCGCTGAGTCTGAAAAAGCTCTGCTGCCGGTCCTTTGCCGGCTGCTTCGGTCTGAAAAACATCCAGCTGCCGTCCTCTGTCACAGAGATCGAGCAGGAGGCCTTTGCCCGGTGTCTGTCCCTGGAAACCATGACCGTTCCTGCCTCCCTGCCCACGCTGTCTGCCCGTATGCTGGCGGATAATACAGCCCTGCAGTCGCTCGTCTTTCGCGGCCAGCCCGGCATGCAGCGCATAGACGATATGGTATGTCAGAACTGCCGCAATCTCCGCTCACTGACACTGCCTTCCACCGTGAAATCCATCGGTCAGCGGGCCTTTTATGGCTGTAAATCTCTCGAAATGCTGCAGCTGTCTCCGGCCCTTCGCTACATCGGCGATGAAGCCTTCAGCCACTGCGGTATCCTGCGACTGCATCTGCCCGACGGACTGGAATATATCGGTGACAGCGCCTTTTTCCACTGCAAACATCTGACAGAAGTCTATATTCCCTCCAGTGTCCGCCATCTGGGAAAATGGGTTTTCCACGGCTGCAACCGTCTGAAAACGATCGAACTTCGGCACGATCCCTACCATATCGGCGAATGGATCATCAACCGTTCCACCACCGTCCGCTGCTTTAAGGGCTCCGCCGCAGACGCCTACTGTGCAAAATACGGCTTCAAAACAGAATATATCGAGGAGGACTGCCATGAAAACCACCATGAATCTGACCAATGATCCCTGTGATCTTAATCGCTTTGCCGGTACGGATGACCTGCGAAGCTTTTATACCTCCTTTGGCCTGAACGGTCTGGAGCTGATGCCGTTAAACGATGACCCTGACGACATCATCACACCCGACATGGTTACCGGTGTGCACCTGTACTGCCCGCCGGACTGGATAGATATGGATCAGTCGCTTCTGTGTGCCTCCTACCGCAAAAATCTGGCCTTTGCCCGCCGGATGCAGGCCGAATATGTCGTTTTTCATGCCTCCCAGGTCTCAATGGAAGAAGCTGTCACCGGCCGCTTTGTACATACCGATGAAGGAGTAGCCAGAGCCTGCTGTGATCTCATCAACCGGCTCATGGACGACACAGACGACACTTTCCTCTTTCTCCTCGAAAACCAGTGGTATCCCGGACTGACCTTTCTGCGACCGGAGATCGCCGGTATGCTTCTGAACGGTATCCATTATCCACACACCGGATTTATGCTGGATACCGGTCACCTGATGAATACAGAGCCTTCCCTTCGCACCTCTGAAGATGCTGTGGCTTACATCCATCACGTCCTCGACGGCTGCGAAGCGTATCTCCCCCGTATCCGCGGCATCCACCTGAATCAGTCCTTAAGCGGCGCCTATGTGCAGGATTTCCTGCAAAAGCCACCGTTTCCCCGTACGGATGAAAATGCCTGGGCATGCTACGTCTACGAGCATATCTTTAGGACCGACCAGCACCGCCCCTTTGTCGATCCCGGTGTCCGGGCTCTCACAGAACGCATCGCCCCGGACTACATCACCTACGAATACATCACCAGAAACAGGGCAGAGCTGCAGGATTTTCTCTCCAGAGGCGTTCTGTAAACCATATACCTGCGCACAGGGGTATTCAAAACCGGTCCACCGGACCACTTATGGATATGCATGACAAATAAAACGCCCGGGAAATCATCAGCTGACGGTTTCCCGGACGTTTTTTATATCCACATTTTTATCTGTGTATCTTTACTTCACCACAACCTTTACCACACGGGTGGCCGGTGCATATTTCTTCGTCTCCTTTGCGGTCAGCGTGATCAGATACGTGCCCTTCGGCGCATTCTTTCTCACGGTGACTTTACCTTTTTTGCTGACAGAGACAAAGCCCCAGCCGTTATCCGGCGCACCTGTCAGACGGTAGGTGATGCCACCTTTGGCTTTACCCTTGATTGAATAGGACTTATTGCCCTTTTTCAGCTGTTTGACCTTGTAAGTCATCTTTGTCTTTTTCGCTGTGATCTTCTGGGTATTTTTGGTCACTTTGATCTGGACGATCTTCTCGGCAGCGTTTAAGTTGGCCGTTGCGCCTGTGGAAACAGCGATCTCGTAGATGCCGCCCGGTGCTTTCTTTTTCAGGGTAACCCTGCCGTTTCTGTCTACAGTGATATACTTTGCTCCACCGGCCGGTACTCTGGCCACACGGTAGGAAACACCACCCTGTGCACTGCCGCCGACCGTAAAGCTGTAGGCTTTCTTTTTCAGCGCGCTCATCTTGTATGTTTTCACACTGACTGCCGTATAGACAGCCTGATTGGCCTTTGCCATACTCCATGTCAGTGTCCGCGTACCACTGGAACCGTCCTGCCATACATATCCGGCATCCGGCGTTGCCCATACCGTGTATGTACCCGCATCCACAGCACTGGTCGTACCGGAAAGCGAAAATCCGCTGCCTGCAGCCACACCTGTCTGCCATCCACCATTGTATACATGGTTTGCGACCTGCGGCTCGCTGGCGTATTTCTTTTCTGCCGGCTTTGGTGCCGGGGCTGGATCTGCCGGTGTCGTCACGGTTTTATTCGTATCGTATTTACTCTCCAGTTCTCCACCCCAGCGTGTGCTGGTTGCTTTTACTGTATAATAATAGGTCGTCTGTGGCTTTGCACTGCCATCCGTATAAGACGTAGCCGTGGTAGTCGTCAGCTGTGTCCATCCGCTTCCCGGAGTGCGGCGATACACAATATATTTCTGCGCACAGTCATACGCATTCCAGCTGATCTGTACACTGCGGCTGGAAGCTGCTTTTACTGTAACTGCCGGCATACCACTTATGAAAGGCTGTTTCAGAGACGGCAGTACCGTGACATGACATGTTGCTTTTAAACCGGCTTCATTGTAAACTGTGATATCAGCTTCACCAGCTGCTATCGGGCGAACCTCTCCATCATTTGTCACATAAGCAATCCAGGATTTTGAACTGCTCCAGTTCAGCTCTGCAGCAGAATCTGCCGGAACCACACTACAATTAAGTTTTATATTTCCTTCATCTAAATGAATACTCACACTTTTCTGATCGAGGCTCAGCTGTGTAGCAGCTGGTTTTACCTCTACAGTCGTAGAAGCTGTATATTGATTGTTCAGAATTACTGTAATATTAGCTGTACCATTTTTCTTAGCTGTTACCTTACCTGTATTCATGTCAACAGAAGCTACTTCCGCATTATCAGACTGCCATTTTATACTTTCTACAGCTGCATAATACGGTGTAGTATTGTACGCCAGTGTCCGTGTATCTCCCGGATGCATAGTAACTGTGCTAAGACGCATATTGACGCCTTTTAATTCTTCTTTTGGCAGATTATTTCGGATGGTCTCCAGCCATTTAACCGATTCATCAATATCACTCTGCGTAGCATCTGGCTTTGCCATAATAGACACGGCATCCTTATATGCTTCAGCAAAACCATCAACCTGAGACCAGAGTGTTCTTTGCTGATTTGCTTCTGCCATCAGACGTAACAAATCCGATTTATCTCCACTTTTAAAATACGTTTTAACAGGATTATTGTCACTGTCCACGTAAACGCCCGTCAGATCTGCTCCGCCTACTAAAGTAAACATAAGACGGGTTGCATCACCATCTTTTGCCAGAACTTTCGACATGCCATCTACATATTGATTATTTACATAATACATCCATCCTGAACCGCTGGTATAATCAAACTCATACAAACCTTTACTTGTTGCATTTCCAATATACATTTTACGGTCATTCAGAATATTTTTGACACAGTTAGGCATATTCTGTTTGCCACAGTCAACACCCATAATACCGCGCAGATAATAACCATAATTACCATTAGTCCCTTCAAATTTAAGACTGTTCTCCTGTAATACTCTTTTAATGATTGTTTCATATGTCTCACCTTTTCTGAATTCCACCTGCGTCGGTTCAACAATAAAACTACCTCCCAGAGAGAATCTCTCCACACTGATGCTCAGTGTATCTGCAAAGACCGACTGTTTTCCAATTAACAACGCAGAAAACAGCAGAATCAAACACAGAAACAACTGTCTGACATGTTTTTTTACTTTTTGCATGTTCTTTCTCCTTTCACATTTCTTTTTAGTTTTCTATATAAAAGCCATTGGCTTTTATCTCTCGATCAGTCCATACTTTTTCTTGATCCTCTCCAGCTTTTCCAGAAGCGGCCGGCTGAGTATCCACAGAAAAAATACCGTGGACGTTGCCTGTACCAGATCGACCGGTATACCGGAAATATAAAAAGCCAGAAGGCTCTTCCATGTGATCCGTCCGTAGCTCATCAGGATACTGGCCGGATTCATGATACCGCCGAAAATAAAGATCACACTTAAAAATCCATAGATACACAGCGGGATCCTGCGGGCTTTTAATATTCCCTTCTGAAAGAGAATCCCGGCCAGAAAGCCGATCAGCCCGTAGGAAAACATCTGCCACGGCGTCCACGGCCCCTGCCCGAAAAACATGTTCGAGACCATCATGATCATACAGCCGACCAGAAATCCCGCTTCCCCGCCAAAGGATACCCCCGTGAGAATCACGATCGCCGCGATCGGCTTAAAGCTCGGCACCATCGAAAAGGCCGCCCGGCCCGCCACACCGATCGCTGCCAGTACAGCGATCACCATGATCTCCCGCGCCTGCGGCTTTCGCCCCTCAAAGATCATAAAAAAGGGCACCATGGCAAAGCATACAATGATCAGACTCATCGCCAGATACTGTTTGCCATGAAACCATACCACCGACAGATACAGCATCAGCGGCACGGTCAGCAGCATGATCGCCAGCGCCACCCACGTCCGGCGGCTGACATGTCCTCTATG
>JAHZHB010000137.1:2335-8349 GCA_019420465.1 Lachnospiraceae bacterium | reverse complement strand
ATTCAGGGCGATGATATACGCCATCGTCATGAAAGTGGTCAGACCGGCAATGATCTCGGTGCGGACGGTCGTTCCATTTTCTTTCAGTTTGAATAGTTTCTCCATTTCTTCTCTCCTCTTTCGTCAGGATTTAGTAAACTACCTGTCTATCTTAGCACAAGTATTTTCAGAATACCAGTTACTCCGTGCCGAAAAGTCTGACTCATCGTCAGTTTTTACTTCTAATTTCTTATAAGTACTGCTAATATAGTATAATAAAGCTGATGGAAAACAGATAAATACTTCTCTGTTTTTCATCAGCTCCTTTGTTTTTCGTTATTCAGTATCTGCCTTACCGGATCGCATCCAGTGCCTGTTTCAGATCTGCGATCAGATCGTTTTTGTCTTCCAGACCACAGGAAATGCGGATCAGGCCCGCCGGTACACCGGCGGCTTTAAGTTCCTCGTCATTCATCTGGCGATGTGTGGATGTTGCCGGATTCAGACAGCAAGTACGGGCATCCGCCACATGTGTCTCGATAGCCGCAAGTTTTAACTGCTTCATAAATTTCTCTGCTGCCGGTCTGCCTCCTTTTAATTCGAAGGAAACCACACCACAGCCGCCATGCGGCAGATATTTCTTTGCCAGCTCATAATATTTATTTGACGGCAGTGTCGGATAATTCACATAGGCAACCTGCTCCTGTTTTTCCAGGAATTCTGCCACAGCCTGGCCGTTTTCCACATGCCGCGGCATGCGTACATGCAGAGATTCCAGTCCGAGATTCAGAATAAAGGCATTCTGCGGAGACTGGATGCAGCCGAGGTCTCGCATCAGCTGGGATGTACATTTTGTGATAAAGGCTTTTTCCTTACCAAACTTCTCCGCATAGATAATACCGTGATAGGACTCATCCGGTGTACACAGTCCCGGGAACTTCTCTTTATGGGCCATCCAGTCAAAGTTTCCGCTGTCTACGATCGCACCGCCAAGTGCAGCACCGTGGCCGTCCATATATTTTGTGGTGGAATGTGTAACGATATCGGCACCCCACTTAAACGGCTGTGCATTGACGGGTGTCGGAAACGTATTGTCCACGATCAGCGGTACGCCATGCGCATGGGCAGCTTTTGCAAACTTTTCTACATCCAGTACGGTCAGTGCCGGATTCGCGATAGATTCACCGAAACATGCCGTTGTATTTTCACGGAATGCAGCGTTTAACTCTTCTTCTGTACAGTCCGGATCAATAAAGGTAGACTCGACCCCCATCTTTTTTAAGGTAACAGCGATCAGATTGTAACTGCCGCCATAGATGGAAGACGAAGCAACGATATGGCTGCCGGCTTCACAGATATTAAACAGGGCAAAGAAATTGGCTGCCTGTCCGGAAGATGTCAGCATGGCTGCGGTGCCACCCTCAAGACTGGCGATCTTGGCTGCTACCATATCGTTCGTCGGATTCTGCAGACGGGAATAGAAGTATCCTTCGGCTTCCAGGTCAAACAGCTTGCCCATATCTTCACTGGTGTCATACTTGTATGTTGTAGACTGATAGATCGGTATCTGGCGCGGTTCTCCGTTTCCCGGTGTATAGCCGGCCTGTACACATCTGGTATTGATTGAATATTCCTGCATTTTCTTAAACCTCCATTTTCCTACGGAAATATAGGAATTATATGGTCATTCTACACACAAATCCACCAAATGTAAAGCAGAGGGATAAACTTTTTAACAGCCTATCGTAAAGCGATACACACCGGACGGTATTCCATAAACAGCTTCTGCACTGCCTTATCCAGTGCATCTTCCGTAAGAATACCCTGTTCTACCAGATCCGCGGCATCCCTGCTCCCTGTGATCTTGATTTGCAGACACTCTGCACCCTGACTGGTATAGTACAGTGTATCTGTCGGCGAATCTACGGACGGCTGGCGATCCGGCTCATCCTGTCCCCAAAACAGCAGCTCTTCGATATCCTCCTGCAGATCGTCATGCATAAACTCTTCGTAGGTGTCAAAGCACTTCTCCCCTTCAGCCAGTACATCCTGACAGTCTCTGTCATGAAAAGCCAGCAGATGGTCGATGGGAAGACGTTCGAGAAGATGATCAATCGGTGTGTGAAGTGCTCCCTGTACTTCTTCCAGCGACATATCTTTCAAAGGCATATACTGCCCAACCTCCTGCATATCCATACAGCATTGCCACAGACTCTCCCTGTGTGCAGTGGCCATATAGGGACCTGCATCTTCACTCACTCTGCAAATAGCCGCTGTTTCCGGCATCCTCCTCCAACGTATGTCATCCTTCTTTTGGACAGGTGACTGAAACAGTACACCTACCAGACTCTGCCATTTGGCCGGATCGTTTTTGGTCAGCTTTTCCCATACCTGCTGCGGCAGCGAATAATAATGCGATAGCTCATCTTTTACACCAAACATCGACTGAATCGTATGGTGAAGCGCACTAAGCGTCAGCGATCCCGGGACCAGAATATCGCAGATACCGGGCTTTGTCTCTGCTTTTTTCTGTGTCAGCTCTGTTAACGGCATGTTCTGCGGTATGCGTTCCAGTCGCAATCTGTAGATATCCTCCTGCCACGCTTTTGCTTTGGAGATATCCATATTTTCAGGCACACGAAGATGAACCATGCCAGGGTACTTCTCCTCTTTATCTGTGTGCACATGTTTTGTTTCCGGCGCAGCAGAAACTTTTTCTTTAGAAGCCATATGAAATTGTCCTTTCTGGGATTCGGAATCATGTTCCTTATTTTGATCTGCCATTCTCACTTTTGGGCAATATATGTGAAATGAATTTTATTATAGCATGGAAATACAGTACGGTCAATGGAATCGCTAATAATATTTCTATTTTTTTCATCTTTTTTTAAGACCGCAGAAATACATATACTGCAGGAAATGTCTTCTGTTTCATAATACAGAAAATCCCTCTCAGACAAGTGTTCAGCCTGTCTGAAAGGGATTGATACTGCACTGTGGCAGTCTTTATTTAATTACCATCTGAATTTCTCAGCGAAATAAGCCGGCAGATCTTCGATCTTTACACGCTCCTGCTCCATCGTATCACGGTCACGAACTGTAACAGCGCCGTCTTCTTCGGAATCAAAGTCATAGGTTACACAGAACGGCGTACCGATCTCATCCTGTCTTCTGTAACGTTTACCGATCGCACCACGGTCATCAAACTCACAGTTGTACTCTTCGGCAAGCATAGCATAGACTTTCTCAGCACCTTCATTCAGCTTCTTGGACAGCGGCAGCACACCGATCTTAACCGGTGCCAGTGCCGGATGGAAATGCAGTACGGTACGCACGTCATTTTTCTCTGCATCCAGTACTTCCTCATCATAAGCACTGCACAGGAAAGCCAGAACCATACGGTCAGCACCTAAGGACGGCTCGATAACATACGGAATATATTTTTCACCTGTTGCATCATCAAAATAGGTCAGATCCTGCTTGGATACTTCCTGATGCTGGCTCAGATCGTAATCTGTACGGTCTGCGATACCCCACAGCTCGCCCCAGCCAAACGGGAACAGAAATTCCACATCGGTCGTTGCTTTACTGTAGAAGCAAAGCTCTTCCGGAGAATGGTCTCTGGCGCGGACTTCTTCGTCCTTTAAGCCAAGACTCTTTAACCAATTCAGGCAGAAAGATTTCCAGTAGGCGAACCACTCCAGATCTGTGCCCGGTTTACAGAAAAATTCGAGCTCCATCTGCTCAAACTCACGGGTACGGAATGTGAAGTTACCCGGTGTGATCTCATTACGGAAGGACTTACCGATCTGGCCGATACCAAACGGCAGTTTCTTGCGGGATGTACGCTGTACATTTTTAAAGTTTACAAAAATGCCCTGTGCTGTCTCCGGACGAAGATATACGGTATTCTTGGCATCCTCGGTAACACCCTGGAATGTCTTGAACATCAGGTTGAACTGACGGATATCTGTGAAATTATGTTTTCCACATGTCGGACACGGAATCTGATGTTCCTCGATAAAGGACATCATTTCTTCCTGAGACCAGGCATCAACACTGCCTTCCAGCTTGATGTCTTTTTCTTCACAGAAATCTTCGATCAGCTTGTCTGCACGAAAACGCTCATGGCACTCTTTACAGTCCATCAGCGGATCGGAAAAGCCGCCCAGATGACCGGAAGCCACCCATGTCTGCGGATTCATCAGAATTGCACAGTCCACACCGACATTGTACGGATTCGCCTGTACAAATTTTTTCCACCAGGCTTTTTTTACGTTGTTTTTCAGCTCGACACCCAGGTTACCATAATCCCATGTGTTGGCCAGACCGCCATAGATCTCGGAGCCCGGATATACAAATCCTCTGGATTTTGCGAGGGCAACGATTTTGTCCATTGTCTTTTCCATAATATTTCTCTCCTTTATATTTGTACAGTTTTCACTGTATGGCTTACTTGTAAATCACATATACCGGTGCGGCTAAGAGTACTTCTTCAGAACCTTCATCCTGCACCGCTTTTACTGTCTTTTTTCCGGTCAGCTCAAGCGAACTGCTGTAGCTGATGATCCTGCCGGGTACAGTCACTTCCACAGGCTCCTGGAATACCAGTACCGTGCATCCATCTCCCAGATTCAGAACCTCCGTACGGTCCATCGTCTCTCCTTCCGGATCCTTAAATTCACCTTCCAGAAGATATCCCGCTGCCTGACAGGCCGAAATACTGCCTTCAAACAGTGGTACATTGTTGTATGCGGTATAGGTATCCACATCTTCATATGTCAGTTTGACAATGATCGTAGACTCTCCCGTTTTTATACTGTCCAGCTGAACAGCTGAACCATAGGCAGCGATATCCGATGTGATCTGTGTCTCTAATTCATTTTTGTCGTACTGCTCCTGATCCCAGTCCTCCACGATAGTCTGTGTCAGTCCACCCTTGCTGTTTAAGCGAAGTGAGCTGTAATCGGCAGATGCGCCACAGCCGGACAGCACAGTGGATATAAGGAGTATGGGCAGTACAGCTCTTTTCAGGCATCTCATTGGCATTACTCCTTGCTTAATCTTTGCTATTATACCCTTAAATGGCAGTCAATGCAACAAAGTTTCCAGTATTTCTTTGCTTTTCAGACGTCTGTCGATATACAGATCCATGTGCCGGTTCAAGACCATTTCCAGCTCTCTTAACACATCTTCCTCCACTGTAAAGGTAAACAGCTTTGGCATAGGGACCGACACGATATACTGCAGCGTATACACACAGGACGGGCTGATACGGATACCTGCACTGTCCTTTGGTATGCCTGCCGCAGTTACACAGCCTGCGCAGAGGAGACCACCCTCTCTGGCATTGTATACCACCAGATCTTCACTGCTGCCGCAACGGACACAGGAAAAAACATCCGGATATTCTCCGTTGATCACCAGTGCGCGAAGCTCAAAGATCCGCCGCACCAGACGGTCATCCAGCCGGGGATTTAACAGTGCTTTGAATGCGAGATACAAAAGATTCAGCATATCTTTCTCCGCTTTTCCCTCACGCCCGTAATATTCTGCGATATCCAGGAAATAAAAGCCATAATACACGCCGGGAAATTCAGCAGCCAGTTCAGTAAAATACTGCTTCACACTGACCTGCGTCAGCGTATAGGCGCTTCGCCCTTCATACACGGTAAACTGTCCGAACACAAAAGGATTGCAGGCCGCCATCAGTGCACTTCCCGTTTTTCTTGCCCCATGGGCAAAGGCTGTGATCTTGCCACGTTCTCTGGTCAGAATGACCAGCCGCTTGTCATATTCTGCCGAAGCTGCAGCAGCCAGTACAATTCCTGTCAAAGTCAATGGTTCACTCATAGTTTTCTCAGATATCCTTCTTATTGTAGCCGAAATTCTTCATCTGTACATCACTGTCGCGCCAGTCTTTACGGACCTTGACCCACAGCTTCAGATTGACTTTCTGTTCCATCATCTGCTCAATCTCATAGCGGGCATTGGAACCGATCTTTTTGAGCATGGCTCCCTGCCTGCCGATAATA
>JAHZHB010000137.1:0-2288 GCA_019420465.1 Lachnospiraceae bacterium | reverse complement strand
CTCACATACGATCGTTGCCTCGATATCTACGATACTGCCATCCTCGCGCTCCCGCATCTTGTCCACAGCCACAGCGATACCGTGGGGGATCTCCTCTTTCAGAGCATGCAGCGATTTCTCACGGATGATCTCCGCAACGATCTGACGCATCGGCTGATCCGTCACAGTATCCTCATCATAGTACTGCGGTCCATATGGCAGGAAGTTCAGGATCGTATCGATCACCATGTCTGTATTGATCTTTCGAAGTGCCGAAACAGCCAGCACATCGTCAAACCGGCACAGCTTGCGGTAATTTTCCAGAAAGCCTGCGATTTCTTCTTTTTTCACTGTATCCGCCTTGTTCATGACCAGGATCACCGGGCATTTTGCACGGGAAAGCTGTTCTGCGATATGTTTTTCCCCGGCACCGATAAAATTGCTCGGCTCCACGAGCCAGAGTACCAGATCCACATCGTTCAATGTCTTTTCCGCTACACTGACCATATATTCACCCAGTTTGTTCTTAGCCTTGTGAATGCCGGGTGTGTCCAGAAAAATGATCTGCCCGCGGTCACAGGTATATACCGTCTGGATCCTGTTTCTGGTTGTCTGCGGCCGGTTGGATGTGATTGCAATCTTCTGTCCGATCAGCCGGTTCATCAGTGTGGATTTTCCTACATTCGGGCGGCCGATCAGTGCTACGAAGCCGGATTTGTATTTTTCATTTTCCATCAGTTTAACTTTGTATCCTTCCTGTAATTGCCGGTGAAATTGTTGCCGGATAAAGCTGCCGCGGCATCTCTTGCCACATACAGGCCATATCTTATATTTCTGCTGGCCGAAGTATTTCTGACCTGCACATTCTGTGCAGAATAAATGTATACTCCGTCATTGTTTCCATCTGTGTGACAGCCATTTGCGACTACCGGCTTTGTTGTCAGACCAATGTCGAGACCGAATTTTTTATTGCCATTGGCTGTAATATTTTCCATGGTTCCTGTACTGTTGTCCAAAAGCATGATGCCGTGCTGCACATTGCCGTTCAGCGTCATATTCGAAGCAGTAAGTGTGACGCTTCTTCTGCCGCCGATGCCATGACGTCCATTGTTGTTTGCCGTACAGTTGGCAATATCAAGCACTGCTCCTGTACCAAACAGGGATATACCACAGACACCGTTCTGATCAAAGATACTGTTTCGTACCACACCTCTGGCCCCGTCTGTAACGCCCAGTCCATGACCGTTTTGGCCTTCAGAATTTCCTTTGGGGTCATAACCGTTTTCTGAACAGCGGGCATAATTCATCGTGATCGATGTCTTTCTTCCCGAGAAAGACAGACCGCTCCATGCATTGTACATAAATTCGGCATAACTGCCTGCAGTTCCCTGTACATCGAGTGTACCGTTGCCGCAAAGCACGCCGTAACCGAGATTACTGTTGACCTTTCCACCGCGCATGGTGACTTTGGCTCCGTTTAAGATATGTACACCGTAACCGATAGAATTATACAGCACTGTCTGCTGCTTTCTGCCGTTCCCGGTGATCAGACAGTTGGTCAGTGTGGCTGCACCTTTGACATTGATACCTTCTGTACCGCAGCCACTCAGTGTACAGTTCTGCAGATTTACATTTGATTTTTTTTCCACATAGACACCACGGACACCGCTGCGCAGAAAAGAGCTGCCGACAGCCTTTGGCACCTTTGCCTTGCCTTTAACCCACAGGCCTGTGCCTGTCGTATCAGCCACCTGCACATTTTCCAGTACCGCCTGCTTTTTGTCCAGCACAGCGATACCATCCTTTCCGCCACCGATCTCACAGTTTCTGACGGTCACTTTTCCGGAACCTTTGGCATACAGTCCAGTGTTTGCATTGTTTGTAAAGCTGCAGTTTGTAACTGTGGCATTTCCCTTATCCACATACAGTCCCTGCTTACGACTGTTGACAAACCTTACCCCTGAAATCGTAGCACTGGAAGCACGTTTGATGGAAAGCAGGGCACCGCTTCGGCCCTGTCCGTCCAGTGTGATATTCTTTACCGTCAGTTTCTTTGCACCGCTCGCTGTAAAAATACTTTTTCCGCTTCTGGTCTGCTTCAGGACCACAGTACCGCCGGCCGGCTGGATCACGGTCTTATTGTCCAGTGCAATATTCCCGCTGACCTGATAGGTTCCGCCCGGAATACGGATCGTGTTGTATTTTTTGACTGCTTTTTTCAGCTGCGCCGCGATATTCTGTCCGGAACGCACAGAAAGCGTAGTGCTGCCACCGGCCAGTACCGTAGACGGCATACTTAGAACAGCTGC
>JAHZHB010000136.1 GCA_019420465.1 Lachnospiraceae bacterium | reverse complement strand
CGAAAAGCTGTGAAAAGGCCTCGATCATCAGATCCTCCGCCTCGTGGATGTCCTTTATGTATCCATTTATGTAAAGCGTCAGCGCATCGCCGTAGCGCTCCACCAGCAGATCGGCAGCCTTCTCCTTGCCGTCCAGATACCGCCGGTACGCGGTTTCATCGGAGATCATATCCACCGCCTCCTTCCGTGGCCTTCCTGCGAGGGTCGGACGGTTTCTCCGCATTTTCCGGGATTGCCCATGAACGCCCGAACCGGGCTGCGCCGGGAATCCGCCCTTCGGCACAGTACTGGTTGACCCGCCGTTCCGACACGCCCCAGCGGTAGGACGCCTCCCGTATGGAGATATATCCTTTGATTCCGTTCATGCTGCACCTCCGTTTAAGTATAATTCAACAGTTTCTATTATATACGAATATCCGAAGAAAATCAAGTCAAACAAAAGATCCGGCTGATATTTTCCTTCTGCAAAAGCCTGCCAGAAGGACATGCGATTGGCGTGCCGGATCAGTACATCATGGATCGCGGTGGATGGAAATCTGATAAAGTTTTGAAATCTGTTTACAGGAATGTGAGCAGCGACGAGAAGAGACGTTTCACTGATAAAATCAACTCTCATTTTGCTACTGTCGACAAGGACTTGACCTAGGACTTGACCTGAAATAGAAAAACCCTTGAAAAATCAAGGGTTTTGGGATGCCGGTGGCGGGGGTCGAACCCGCACGGTGTCACCACCAACGGATTTTGAGTCCGTCTCGTCTGCCAATTCCAACACACCGGCTCATTGTTACCGATATATTTTATCATATTGATTTTATATATACAAGCATTTTTTTCTGTCCTGCAGCCTTTTCTTTCATCCAGGTTAAATCAACCAGAAAACTGATTCCGATTCTGTTCTTATATTATAAAAGCTGCTGCAGGAATGCTTTTTCCTACAGCAGCTCATCTTACGCTATGCCTGACAATCGGTACCACAACCAAAAGCTGATTTATTCGATTCCCTTATACTTCTCTGCCTGTGCCTTGATCAGATCCAGATCGTCAAAATAATTGATCTTCATGGAGCGTTTCATCTCATCGAGTGTCTGAGCTGCGATCGCACGCGCTTTTTCACTACCCTCTTTGAGGATCTCATATACAGCCGGAATATCCTTTTCATACTCTTTACGACGGGCACGGATCGGCTCCAGTTCAGCCTGCACGATCTTGTTTAAGAACTTCTTGACTTTTACATCGCCAAGGCCGCCTCTCTGGTAATGTTCTTTCACTTCATCAAGGTTTGCATACTCCGGCCAGAACTCTGCGAAATGTTCCGGCTTGCAGAAAGCGTCCAGATACGTAAATACGGTATTGCCCTCGATATGACCCGGATCAGACACCTGAATATGCAGCGGATCAGTATACATGCTCATGACCTTTTTACGTACTTCCTCCGGATCATCAGCAAGATAGATGCAGTTGCCCAGAGACTTGCTCATCTTTGCCATAGCGTCGATACCCGGCAGACGTTTGCAGGCTTCGTTGTCCGGAAGCAGTACATCCGGCTCTACAAGAGTTTCACCGTAAATGCTGTTAAATTTGCGGACGATCTCTCTGGTCTGCTCGATCATCGGCAGCTGATCCTCACCAACCGGTACGGTCGTAGCCTTGAACGCTGTGATATCGGCAGCCTGGCTGATCGGATAGTTAAAGAAACCTACCGGAATGCTGGCTTCAAAGTTACGCATTTGGATCTCTGCCTTGACAGTCGGATTACGCTGCAGACGGGATACGGTGACCAGATTTATATAGTAAAAGGTCATCTCTGTCAACTCCGGTACCATGGACTGGATAAACAGTGTGGACTTCTTCGGATCCAGACCTGCGGAAAGATAATCCAGCGCAACCTCGATAATATTCTGTCTGATCTTTTCCGGATTGTCAAAATTGTCTGTCAGCGCCTGTGCATCGGCGATCATGATCAGAACTTTCTCGTAATCTCCGGAATTCTGCAGCTCTACACGACGTTTCAAAGATCCAACGTAATGTCCCACATGCAGTCTGCCTGTCGGTCTGTCACCGGTTAAAATAATCTTTCCCACTTCTTTATACCTCCATAAAGCTGCCTTAGGCAGCCATCTTTTTCAGATAAATGTCTGATTTTCACATACACTTTATCATAGCAAATCGTCAGAATGATGTCAACAAAACGCCCTCTCGATTTCCCAAATATATTTTTCCAAATGCATGTAAAAAAACAGCAGATCTTCCTCAACAGAAAGTCCACTGTTTTTACTATACAAACTCAACTGCACCATATTCAGTCGTTATCGATCAGATCATCCTCCGACTCATCCCCCACATGACGGTTGATAAAATGCGGACGGTACTTGGAATATACGATGATCTGGTCGCTGTAGAGACCCTTATAGCCGGAAAGCAGATAGCTCACCGAGATCGCAATCATAAAATACGGCACACCGGCAAAACCAAACAGCTCAAAACTGATCAGAAGCGTCGTGATCGGACAGTTTGTCACACCGCAGAAAACCGAAGCCATAGCTACAGCGGCACAAAGCGACGGCGACAGCCCGATCAGCTGACCGAACAGACAGCCAAACGTTGCACCGATCGTAAAGCTCGGTACGATCTCGCCGCCTTTAAACCCGGCTCCCAGTGTCAGCGCGGTGAACAGCATTTTCAGTAAAAAGGCCACCGGCACTGTATCACCGTCGATCGCACGCTCGATCAGCTGGTTTCCGGCACCATTGTAATCCATATTTCCAACCAGAAGCGTCAGAACTATAACAATACAGCCACCGACGATCACGCGGATATATGGATTTTTCAGATACTGCTTATACAGATGGCCCGTCATGTGCAAAAGCATGCAAAAAGCAATACTGAGTGCTGCACAGCACACAGCCAGCAGACACATCTTGGCCCCGGTCAGTATGGTCAGCGTCGGAATCTCACTGATCTGAAAGGCTTCCGGTGCGATTCCCATAGTCGCTGCAAACCGTGAAGCGATCAGTGCCGAAAACATACACGGCACCAGAGCGGAATAATGCATGATACCTACACTGATGACCTCCATCGAAAAGACAGCCGCTGCCATCGGCGTGCCAAATACAGCAGCAAAGGCAGCACTCATGCCACACATGATCAGAATACGAGTATGTTCTTCATTTTTCCTTAACACACGGGCCAGCACATTGCCGAGGCTTCCGCCCATCTGCAGCGCTGCTCCCTCTCGTCCGGCGGAACCACCAAACATATGGGTAATGATCGTAGAAACAAAGATCAGTACCGCCATCACACCCGGAACTTCATCCCGTGCATGAATCGAATTGATCACGAGATTGGTTCCCCTGTCCGTCATGATCTTTGCCGCACGGTACATGGCTACGATCAGTACACCGCCAAGCGGCAAAAGAAACAGAAGCCACGGGTACTGTGTTCTGTACCCCGTAGCTTTTCCTAGCATCCAGGCGAACAGCGTGCTGTAGGCCCCTACGATCAGGCCGGTTAAAATGGCCAGAATGATCCAGTGTGCACAGGCTGCCAGTTTCAGGGTCATATGCTCTGCCATATGTCTGCCTACCTGCCACAGTTTTTTCAGTGAATTACGATTTTCCTGCATGGTTTTCTCTCTCAATGACATTGTTCTCTGACGTCTGGTATTATTTTACCAGTATCCGGTCAGAATATGTCTTTCCTCTATCTTACCTGTTTATTTCTTTCCTCAAAAAATCCTGCCTGGAAATCAGGCAGGATTCTTAAATTTCCTGTATCTTTATTTACCCGGGAATTTGTCAGCCATCTCCTGTACGAAACGTACCATTTCCTCATGCGGATTGGAGATCACTGCTGTGTAAAATACCTCACACGGCGGATTCTCGGCTACTGTATTGACCGCTGCATTGACTGCGGACAGATCACCTGCCATAAAGATCGTTACATGACCGCCACATTTGGCATTCCATGTTTTAAAATATACATCGGAAGTCTTTACCATCCTGTCTACACAGAGAATGGCATTGGAGCTTCCCAAAACTTCAACTAATCCGTAAGCTGCGTCCTTCATCACTCTTCTCCTTTGCCTTATTTATTGATGGTCATTTCAAGCATGATCTCTGTATCCGGTGTCGGTGACGGAATGATCACGGACTTGGTGATCGGAGACAGACGTTTTGCAGCCTCTTCGGCAGCTTCCATCGCTGCTTTAATATCAGATATACGGCCACGAAGCTTTACGCAGGCGCCGCTTTTTAAACGGTTTCTCTCGATTCCCTCTACTTTGACATCTGCTGCTTTGACAGCGGCATCGATCGCTACACAGCATACCAGATAGCTGTCGGCTTCAAATGCGCCTACGGCTGCACCATTATACTTGCTCATAAGATCCTCCTGTATGTATACAATTCTGGATTGCACAATTCTATTGCTATTATACTGTGTACACAACAAAAATGCAAGACTGTGTACAGACAGATTTGACAGAAATCCATGTTCTTACATATCCAAACATCAGCTACGGATTGCACCGTTTGCAGGGATCATAGCCCATTTTGATCACTTCTTCTCTGGTTCCTGTGTATTCCTTACGATTCTTCGGCTTGATATCATCTGCACTCGAACAGGACGGATAATGGAATTTATGTG
>JAHZHB010000135.1 GCA_019420465.1 Lachnospiraceae bacterium | reverse complement strand
AGACGGAAGCCGCTGATGATAAACTCACGGGCAATGATGATCATAACGATCCATGTGGGGATCATATCCATATCCACAAAAGCGATCAGTGCCGAGCAGACTAAAAGCTTGTCTGCCAGCGGATCCATAAATTTACCGAAATTGGTCACCAGATGATATTTACGGGCGATCTTTCCGTCCAGCATGTCTGTCAGGGAAGCAATGATAAAGATCGCCAGCGCGATCCACTTGGTACCCGGCAGTCCGAACGCATCCATCAGAAAAGCAACAAAAAACGGGATCAGGATAACCCTGAGTATCGTCAGTTTATTCGGCAGATTCATCTTCTTCATCGTATAACTCTCCTATCAGATCATATTCCATCGCAGATTTGATATATACCTTTACAAAGGTACCGGACATCAGATCCGCTGTCACGTTCTCAATAAAGACATAGCCATCCACGCCCGGAGCATCTGCATAGGAACGTGCGATATAGGCATCCTCATCGGCCACCTTACCCTCGATCACCACATCCATCACTGTGCCGACGCGGTTCTCACCCTTGTCCAGGGAAATATCCTGCTGCAGCTCCATGATACGGTCACGGCGTGCGTTTTTGACCTCTTCATCGATCTGATCCGGCATAGAGGCCGCCGGCGTACCGTCTTCACGGGAATACGTGAAAACGCCCAGACGGTCAAATTCCATCTCATCAATAAAATCAAGAACCTCGTTATGGTCTTCCTCTGTCTCTCCCGGAAATCCCGTGATCAGTGTCGTACGCAAAACAATATCCGGCATAGCCTCACGAAGTGTACCGATCAGCTCTACCAGTCCGGCCTTTGTCATACGGCGTCCCATACGTTTCAGGATCGCATCGCTGGCATGCTGGATCGGCAGATCCAGATAATGACAGATCTTTGGCTCATTTTTCATCGTCTCGATCAGTTCGGGATAGATTTCTTCCGGATAGCAGTACAGCACACGGATCCATTTCAGTTCTTCAAGCTTACACAACTCCTGCAGCAGACGGTGCAGAGCTTTTTCACCATAAAGATCCACACCATAGATCGTCGTTTCCTGCGCAACAAGGATCAGCTCCTGTACACCCTGCTCCACCAGATCTTTCGCTTCAGCAAGCAGCTGTTCCATCGGCACGCTGCGGTACGGTCCGCGAAGAGATGGGATCACACAGTAGGTACAGTGCTTATCACACCCTTCAGCGATCTTAAGATACGCATAATGGCCTCCTGTTGTCAGAAGTCGTTTGCTCTTTTGTTCCGGCAGGCCGGTAAGCGGTGCATACTCCGACACTCTGGAACCCTTCAGAACTTTATCCAGGATCGGGATCAGCTGATCCGTACTGTTGGTTCCAAATACAGCATCCACCTCCGGCAGCTCTTTCAGGATATCATCCTTAAATCTCTGGGCCAGACATCCCGTGACAAGGAGTGCCTTACAGCTGCCCTTCTTTTTATATTCCGACATTTCCAGAAGCGTCTGTACACTCTCATCCATGGCATCATGAATGAAACTGCAGGTATTGACAACGATCACGTCGGCTTTCGTCTCATCATCTGTAACCGTAAAACCTCTGTCCGCCAGCGCTCCAAGCATCTGCTCGGAATCCACCAGGTTTTTGTCACAACCCAGTGAAACAAATAATACATTCATACTTTTCTCCTGTGTTTTTCTGCTTCTGCAGGGGCAGGGATACCTCCCTACACCTTATGCAGGTAGAAAAAAAGGGTGCCAAAAGACTCCCCTGTCCGGATGGACAGCTTCTGTCAGAAGCAACCCTCTTTTATTTCTTACTCTTCGATACTTTCCTCTGCAGCCTCTTTGATTTCTGCGGTTTCGGCCGTCTCGATCTCCTCCGGTCTGTCCTCGAATTCCTCTTCTGTGTAGGGAAGGATCTTGACCTTGCCGGTGTACAGCTCTTTTACAGCAGTAGAAAGCGGTTTATCAACGACATACTCGTTATCATCGAGCAGAGATTCCTCGCCGGCGATCAGCTGACGGGCTCTTTTACTCGTAGCAAGTACGATGGAATAACGGCTGTTTACGATCGGCTCGTCATCTGACTGTGCATTACTGTTAACAACGTGCATTAATTCTGAATAAGATGGATGGATCATGATTTACTCTCCTTTATTGATTTCATTTAATTCGTTTTTGATATTTTCTATAAACTCACCCTGCAGTCCCATACTCTTGTGCGACTGTACGATCAGCTCGTGAAGCTCTCTGGTGCTCTCCTCCAGATCATCATTGATCAGAAGATAATCATAAAAGTTCATCAGCCCGGCTTCTTCTGCAGCACGCTGCATACGTCCCCTGATCACATCATACGTTTCTGTACCGCGGCCGACCAGACGGTTTTTCAGCTCGCTGGCACTGGGCGGTGTTACAAATATAGTCACAGCCTCCGGATACTGTTTTTTAACAAGCATGGCTCCCTGTACTTCAATCTCAAGGATCACATCCTTTCCGGCGTTCAGACAGTCCTCGACGTATTTGCGCGGTGTACCGTAGTAATTGTCCACGTACTGCGCATATTCGATGAACGCGTTTTCAGCGATCATCTGCTCAAACTTTTCTTTTGTCAGGAAAAAATACTCTCTTCCGTCGACTTCTCCTTCTCTCGGCTGTCTGGTCGTAGCCGAAATACTCAAAGCATAGGAATCATGATGCTTTAAAAGTTCTTTCATTAAAGTACCTTTGCCTGCACCGGAAAAACCGGAAACAACAGCAAGTAC
>JAHZHB010000134.1 GCA_019420465.1 Lachnospiraceae bacterium | reverse complement strand
CTTTCTTAATCAGCTTATATTGGAAACGGGTATTCTTCTTTGAAAGCTGAACGGTAATGTTGTCATAGGCAAGCCGGGTTTTCTTGATTTCATTCAGGTTATTGTATTTGCTCATATCGTTGAGATAACTTGCAAGAATAGTATCCTGTGTATGACGGACAAGGATATAATCTCCTGTTTCGGCAAACTGCATTACACATTCCGGCATGCCGCCTACAACGAGATACTGACGGTAGAGCTGCATTGCCGCATCGTGTAATGCCGACGGCATCGGGCTGTCTGTTTCAAAGCATTTCTTAATCTGTTCGACAAGAACATTTTCACCCATGGCAAGTAAAAATTCTTCCATATCCATAGGATAGAGGGTTTTCATATCTACCTTGCCGACGGGAAATGAAAATTTTGCTCTGTTAACAGCAACACCGAGCAGACTGCCTGCCACGATAATGTGATAGTCCGGAGCATCTTCACAAAAATATTTCAGCGAAGTCAGGGCTCTTTCACAGAGCTGTACTTCGTCAAATACAATCAGCGTTTTTTCTCTTACAATAGTCTGACCTGCGATATGAGATAAAATGGGTATCAGATAATCGGGGCTGATGTTTTCCTCAAAGGTATCATTTAGCTTTGGATTGGTTTCAAAGTTGAAATATGCTACATTTTCGTATGCCTTACGCCCAAATTCCAGAATAGAGTAGGTTTTGCCTACCTGTCTTGCCCCCTGCAAAATAAGGGGTTTGCGGTGTTTGCTTTTTTTCCAGGATTCTAAGAAGTTCATAATTTTTCGATACATAATCAGTCCTCCATTAAAGACACTGAACATAGTATAACGGATTATCGTGTAAAAATCAACAGAATATATATGGAAAAACACACTAAATAACATGAAAATTTTTTAAAAACTCTCATATTTGGACATGAAAACGGCCTTTTCTACACCGCCATTACAACTAATAAAATTTAAAAAAATAGAGAAATATTGACATAAATGAGAAGAAAGTTTAAAATAAAAAAACAAGTAAGAGAAAGAAGGATGAACTATATGGGAAAATTTGCAGAACTGACAGACTGTGAACTGGCAACGATGAAATGTGTCTGGGATGCCAGAGAGAACATCACAGTGCCGGAGATCGTTGATAAATTAAAGGAAAATTACGGCATGGAGTATAAACCTACGACGGTATATACCTTTGTAAAAAAGCTGTATGACAAAGGTTTTGTGGATTATTTCAAACGTGGCGTTAAGTTTTATTATCCGAAACGTACAGAGGAAGAGTATATTCAAAGTGAGCTGAACCGCACCTGCGAGTTCTGGTTTAATGGCTCCAAAACAGAACTGGTATCGGCACTGTTAAAAGGGGAGAATATGAATGAAAAGGAGAAAAAAGACATACAGAGTCTGATTGACAGTCTGGATGACTAAGAGAGGGACAGATCTGCTTATGAAAATCGGGAGTGCGATGACAATAATCCATAAATTAGAACCTATCGTTACAGACTGGATTATGTGCCTTATACAAGCTGCAGTTTTTGGTATCTTACTTACGGGAGTCTGGTATCTGTTGAAAAAATGGTGGGTAAAAAACAGTGATGCGCGTTTTGTTTATACTTCTCTGCGGACAGTAGTGCTTGCGTTTGCTATTCCAGCGGTATACATTGGCCGTTCGTTATATAATCGTTATTATTTACATAGCGGAGATATAGGAGATACAACAAATGCGGTAGCAATTGTTTGCGGGATTCTGTGGGTTATATGGTTCGGCGGTGCTGTTCGTTTGTTCTGGCAATATCGGATGGAAAGTTCAGATATATAATTGCCAGTGATAAAAAGGCCTGTGGATTTGAAATAAAAGAAACCGGAGACTACAGTGTGCTCATAAAAAATTGCAGCGATGCAATGTTGGCAATATCTGGGGATTATTATGTGGATTAACTTGTATGTAAAAAGGAGTGGTGACATTCCTTTTTATTTATATCTCAATACGCTAAAAGAATAGATTGACGTGTATAAAAGAAGAAACTATAATATGTAAAGAACAATAGTATGTGAAAATAACAGTAAATACAGAAAGGTGCCGTATTATGAAAACTGTTCATTGCGCGTTATTGGAAGTGAGGCGAAAGAAAACAAAATATATCCTGCTCTTCATAATATTTACCATCCTTTTTACGGCACTGTTATCCGGAAAAATATTATATGCTTCAGTTTTACATATGCGAGAAGCAGTACTGGAAAAAATAGGAGCATGCATTGAGATAAATGGAATAGATGAAGAAGGAGAAGTGCTGCCAATTCCTGAAGAATGGAAAGGAAAAATCAAAAAAATATCCGGTGTAGAGGGAATGAATCAGCATTTTAGTAATTATGCACTGTTGCAAAACGGAGAAAATGTAAAACTGTATGAGGGGGCAGATCCATATGAGCAGATTGCAGAAAACACAAGTGAAGTAAATGAAAATATGGTTGTACTGGATGCCAATCTGGACTGCCAATGGATGGACAACAGTCGGACAGAAAATATTGAACTCCTGGAGGGCGAATATCCGAATGAAGAAAAAGAGGGCCTGCTAATAGAACAGCATCTGGCAGACATAAATGGCTTTCATGTAGGAAATGAACTCAGTCTGCAGTCGTCTGATGGAAGAAAGCTCACAGCACCAATCATCGGAATTTATAAAACGAAAGGAACATTTAAAATTACAGAGGATAATTTTGCCGGAACAGCGGTTTTTGCATGGAGTCCGTATAACAGAATTTACAGTAGCCTCAATATTGAATGTGAGCTTTTTCAACAGGAGAAAAACTGCCTTTCCCTGCATGTGTATGTGGATGATTTAGCTTCCCGGCAATACGTCATGAACCAGATAAAGGAAATCGTAAAAGATAAAAAAGGCTATACCGTTGCAGATGAGACAGAAGAATCCTATAAAGAAAGAGAAGAGTCCATGCAGATAGAAGTAATAGAAAGATATACGCGAATGATTATATTGTATTCGTTATGTATTGGGCTTGTATTGCTGTCATTGATTTTAAATCTGTACTTGCAATACTATTACAGAGATGCGGGGATACTGGTTGCACTGGGAGCAGGACGATGGAGAATTATAGGGCAGTTCCTGATCGCGTCAGGGGTGGTGATTTTGCTGGCTTCTGTGTCATCTGCAGGTGTTACACAGATTTTGATAAAAAGAATTGCAGATATGATCATGGATAAGATTACATTACCCTGGACAATGGTGACGAGCTTTGATGACGGTCTGAATAATCCGGTTCCTTTTACGTTGATCTATCCTGGAAGAAACGCATATATAGGCGGAGTTCTGACTGTAATTGCATTCTGGCTGGCGTCCTGTATTCCGCTGTTGATCAGAATGATTCGCTTTAGTCCAAGATCTTTGTTTGGAAAGGATGAACGGTAACGGTATGTTGGAAATGAAAGACGTAAGTTTTCAGTATAACAGGCATAAGATAGTGCTTGATCATGTGAATATGCAATTTGAACCTGGAAAATTTTACACCATCTTTGGCGATTCCGGTTCAGGAAAAACCACGTGTTTAGCTCTGCTGGGAGGTCTGGAACAGCCTTCTGCGGGACAGGTCCTGCTGGATGGTGAAGATATCAGAAATATAACGGGGAGCAGACTGAGACAGCAATATGTGACATATGTATTTCAGGATTTTAAATTATTCCCTTACATGACAGCTGTAGAAAATTTAATGGCGGCACTGTATATTTCCAAACCAAAAACAGATAAGAAAGAAGCAAAAAGCAGAGTGATACGAATATTGGAACAATTAGGTCTGGACAGAACAGAGATGGATCGGCCTGTAGAGTCTCTGTCAGGAGGGCAGATGCAGAGGGTTGCTATAGGAAGAGCACTCGTGTGTGACACAGGATACATTCTGGCAGATGAACCAACAGGAAATCTGGATGAGCATAATACGGAAAATATTATACAATTACTTCAAAACATTGTGCAGAGATATAATAAGTGCGTTGTAGTTGTCACACATTCCGCACAGGTAAGAGATGCTGCTGATTTGTGTTATGTTATGAAAAACGGGAAAGCAGAACGCATGGACAGGTGAAGTGTATGAATAGTTGGGCACGTGTATGCAGCGGGGTTCTTGGAAGAAGACGGAAAAATCTGCGTGTGTTTTGTATAATTATACTTGCAGGTCTGACGCTGGGAACCGGGATGTATCTGGAAAAGATAAATATGGCTTATCAGGCATATTTTGGCGAGAAATACGGGTCTACCATTTTGATAGAAGATAAAGCAAAAAAAGGTATACCTGAGGAAGTGATTCATGATATTTCACAGTTAAAGAATGTTATTGGATGTGATGCGGAACAGATGGAAACCGTCATATACGAAAAAAAGGAAATACCGTTGTCACTGCATACAGGATTACAGACAGTAATAAAGGCTGAAAAATATAGTGTACTGTCAGGCGATATGGTGGAAAATAATGCTGCAGATGAGATTATGATCGAAAAAAGAATGGCTGACAGGTATCAGTTGACAGCGGGTAATACACTGCATGTGCAATACAATAATAAGAGCTTTCAACTGCATATTTCCGGAATTCTGGATACGAATCGCGCTGATGCTATATTATATGGAACAGATGAGACAGGAAAAATGCTGGGAACAGCGACAGAGGTGCCCCGCAGCTATACGATTTATGTGGATACATGGAAAAATTTGAAAAAGACGGAAAAATCATTAAAAAATAAATTGCACCTGCAGGATACATACAGCTGGGTTGATTCTGTGGATAATGCTATCGTGGGGTTTTCAGGGATCGCAGGTCTCTTTGCCAGAGTGATACCGATGTTGTATGCTTTTGCTTCGGGCGCTGTTTTAAGTATATATTTTCTGGTGATTGTGTTATGGGTGAAAGCGTATGACACAGATATGGGGACATATATTGCGCTGGGGCTGCCTGAACATGTGGTTGCTAAAGAAATGGTGCTGCGCATAACGTGCATGACTATAACAGCAGTGCTGCCAATGGCCGCTATTTTAAAAATATGTGCGAAAAGTATGGTCAGAGCTGTTTTGATGAATGTTAAAGGTATGTCTCTGGCAGATGCAGTGTCTCCGATGCAGGACATAGATACTATGATATTGAATACCAAGGTATCAGCAGGTATGCTGAGCGTTAAAGCGGGTATATGGATATGGTTGCTTTCCTGCATTTGCGTATACAGTATTTCCAGAGCTATGTGTATGAAAGGAACAAGAAAACTGTTCCGGGACAAAATATAAAACTGTAAACATATATTCAGGGGGGGATTTTATGCAAAGCGGAAAGTACGGAAAAATATCCATGGCGCAGTTAAAGCTGATAGCATGTATAAACAGCGGCAGGTTCACCCCGCAGACTACTAAAAAGTACAGTAAATCAAAATTGGTCCACTGGATCAATTATTGATATGTATGACAATAAAAACTGCCGGACATCAGTGCTATATAAAGCAGATGAGTGCTTTACAGTGCTGATGTCCGGCAGTTTTTGGATTTTATAAATGCTACAGGTGTGGCTGTTTCACATGCGCAGCCACAGAAAACTTATATTTCAGGCTTCCACGATCTCCCCTGCCACCGCGCATGCGGCTGCAGTAGCCGGAGAAGCGAGGAAGATCTCGACCTTGGATGTACCCATACGGCCGAGGAAGTTTCTGTTGTTGGTGGCTACGACACGTTCGCCGTCGGTCAGGATACCGCCGGTACGTCCGCAGCACAGGCCACAGCCCGGATGGGTGATGATGGCACCGGCATCGGAGAGGATTTCCAGTGTGCCGTCAGCTAAAGCTTCACGGTAGATCTTGCGGCTGGCCGGTGTGACGATCAGCTGGACGAACGGAGCGACCTTCTTACCTTTGAGAATGGCAGCGGCACGCTGCAGATCCTCGAGACGGCCATTGGTGCAGGAACCGATAAAGACCTGATCGATCTTTGTTCCTGCAAGTTCTCTGACCGGGTGGATATTGTCTACCTGGGACGGACAGGCCAGTACCGGAACGAGGTCCTCTGCCTGGTAGGTGATCTCACGGACATAGGTGGCATCCGGATCACCGACAAGGGATTTCTGGAAATCGTTTAATTCAATCTCGCAGTATTCGGCGGTCTTTTCGTCCGGTGTAAACAGTGCGCATTTGGCACCGGCTTCGATGGCCATATTGGCGATGGTCATACGGCTGGCTACGCTCATATCCTTTACCGTACTGCCGGTAAATTCGAGTGCCTGATAGGTAGCGCCGTCAGCGCGCAGATCGCCGATCAGACGGAGAATGATATCCTTGGATGTTACGTTAGCGGGCAGAGTACCGTTGATCGTGACTTTGATCGTCTGCGGTACCTTGACCCAGAGCTGTCCGGTACCCAGAATAGAAGCCATCTCGGTATAACCGATACCGGAGGAAAAAGCGCCGACACAGCCGTAGGTAGTCGTATGGCTGTCTGTACCGAAAACGACATCGCCCGGTTTGACATAACCGGCTTCCGTCATCAGCTGATGACAGATACCGTCGCTTCTGTGGACGTTTTTCATGCCGTATTTGGCGGCAAAAGCGTCACCGGCGCGGAAATGTCTCGTATCATCGACCTGACTTGCCGGAACCATATGGTCGTAGATCAGAACGACCTTATCCGAATCCCAGAGCTTTGTAAATCCCATCTCTTCAAACTTTTCGGCAACGAAAGGAATAAAGATATCGTGGATCATAACGCGGTCAACGTTTGTGGTAACGATATCACCGGCTTTGATATCAGCTACGCCGGTGTTGTGTTTTAAGATTTTTTCAATGATCGTATATCCCATGGTTTAGTCCTCCAGTCCGTTTCTCTTGCGCATGGCCTTAACCAGTCCGCCGGCATTGAGAATTTCCAGAAGGTTTTCCGGCAGGGAGGCGATCTCAAAGGACTGGCCGTTTAACAGGATCTTTTCTCCGACAGTGACTTCGATCGTATCGCCTTCTTTTACAGCATCGTGCAGATCGGGATTTTCAATCAGCAGAAGGCCATTGTTGATGGAGTTGCGGAAAAAGATCCGGGCAAAGGATTTCGCGATCACGGCCTTGATGCCCAGTGCCTTGATGATCTCCGGTGCCTGCTCACGGGAAGAGCCGCAGCCGAAATTTTTGCCGGCCACGATCACGTCACCCGGCTGAATCTGTGCAGCCAGCTCAGGACGAAGCGGGGAAAAGGCGTACGGTGTCATATCCTGTACGGTTTTTAATGCCAGATATTCGGTGGGGATGATGATATCGGTGTCGATGTCGTCGCCCAGCACCCAGACTCTGGCGGAAAATGTCTCACTCATGATGTCCCTCCTGTTGCAGCATATCTGCGGTAGCGATCTCGCCCATGATGGCGGAAGCGGTTACGGTAGCGGCACTGGCCAGATATACAAAGGAATCTCTGTGTCCGGCGCGGCCCTTGAAGTTACGTGTACCGGTGCTGATCAGGGTTTCACCTTCACCGATCACACCCTGACAGGAACCCCAGCAGACGCTGCAGTTCGGATTCATAACGATCGCACCGGCTTCCATGAAGGTGTCGAGAAGTCCTTCTTCGGCGGCCTGTTTATATACGGCGCGGCTGGCCGGAACGACAAGGAAACGTACCAGCGGATGCACCTTTCTGCCTTTGAGCAGGGCTGCGCCCACACGCAGGTCTTCGATACGGCCATTGTTGCAGGAACCAAGGAATGCCTCGTCGATGTGTACGCCCAGAGACTCTTTTGCCGGAACAACATTGTCTACAAAGTGAGGTTTGGCAACGATCGGCTGGATCGTGGACAGGTCGATATCGTATACAGCGGCGAAAGCAGCATCCGGATCGCTCGTAAAGAGAGCTTTCGGCTCACGACCATGTTCTTTTAAGTAGGAAAGCGCTACTTCGTCAGCTTCCATAAGGGCTGTCTTTGCACCGGCCTCCACACAGAGGTTACAGATGGAGATACGGTCGCTCATATTCAGGCTCTTTAAGCCTTCACCGGCAAACTCCATAGCCTTGTAGTTGGCACCGTTGGCACCGATCTTTCCGATGATCGTCAGGATCAGATCACGGGCATAGACACCCTCCGGCAGTTTGCCTGTCAGGTTAAAACGAAGCGTTTCCGGAACCAACAGCCAGGAGGTGCCGGTTACCATAGCGTACAGATAGTCTGTACAGCCGACACCGGTACCAAAAGCGCCGAGTGCACCGTAGGCACAGGTATGGCTGTCGGCACCAAAGATCAGCTCACCGGGGCGGACATGGTTTTCCATCATCACCTGATGGCAGACACCCTCACCTTCGTAGTAGGTGATGCCATGTTCACGGGCAAAGTCACGCATTTTCTTGTGGGAAGCAGCAGTCTTTGGGGAATCGGACGGAATATTGTGATCCACGATCCAGACCAGCTTGTCTTTATCCTTGATATGAGGATGTTTCAGTTTGTTATACATGTCGATGGTCAGATGTGTTGTACCATCGTTGCTCATCAGTCTGTCCAGCTCGACAGTATGGATATCTCCGGCTTTTGCCAAGTCCACACCGGCTGCACAGGCGATGATTTTTTCAGCCATAGTCATTCCCATGGATCAGTCCTCCTTATTTAATGAAGCGATCAGTCCGCCCTGGTCTAAAATGCTTTGCATTTTGGCAGGCAGCTTTGTACAGGTAAACGTCTGACCACCGCTTGTGATCGTACCGGCTTCAAGGTCAAGCTCCATCTCGTCTCCGTCGGCGACGTGGTCATACAGATCCTTACAGACGATGACCGGAAGTCCGATATTGATCGCATTTCTGTAAAAAATACGGGCAAACGATTTGGCGATCACAGCTTTGATGCCAAGAGCCTTTAAAACAGCCGGTGCCTGCTCGCGGGAAGAACCGCAGCCGAAATTTTCACAGGCAACAACATAATCGCCCGGTTTTGCCTTACTGGCAAAATCAGGATCAAGAGATTCAAAAGTGTGTGTTTTCATCTCGTCGATGGTCGGAAACAGCAGATACTGGGATGCAATGATCTGGTCTGTATCCACATCGTTATGAAAACGGTATAATTTTCCCATAGGTCTATCCTCCCTATATAAATGTAAATACACTATTTTCCTATTATAAACTACTCTGAAAAGAATGAAAAGAAGTTCTTGCACTTTATGCGATGTTGTGATATTATATCACTGCGCCACGGTAAAGTGGTGACGCGAAAAGGAAAAATGAAAAAAGAGGAGATATACGTTATGAAAAAGAAAGCATTAGCCATCGCACTTACAGCAGCTATGGGTCTGTCCCTTTTAGCAGGCTGCGGTTCCACATCATCATCTGCAGCATCTGAAGCGTCCGCAGCAGGAAGCAGCGCATCATCCGAGGCATCTGCAGCAGGAAGCAGCGCATCATCTGAAACATCTGCAACAGAAGCCTCCGCTGACAGCGACCTTGCCTATGTACAGGGCAACGGAAAGCTCGTTGTAGGTATCACAGATTTTGAGCCGATGGATTATAAAGATGAAAGCGGCAACTGGATCGGCTTTGACGCAGATCTGGCCAAAGCTTTCGCAGAGAGCATCGGCGTAGAAGCCGAGTTCGTAGAGATCGACTGGGATAATAAGATCCTTGAGCTTGACGGCAAGACCATCGACTGCGTATGGAACGGTATGACCCTGACAGACGAAGTCAAGAGTTCCATGAACTGCACAAACGCTTATCTGAACAATGCCCAGATCGTCGTTGTACCGGCTGACAAAGCAGACCAGTACCAGACAGAAGACAGCATAAAAGACCTGAACTTTGCCGTAGAAGCCGGCAGTGCAGGTGAAGCCGTAGCCAATGAAAAAGGTTTAAATGCCACACCGGTCAAAGCACAGGCTGACGCACTGATGGAAGTTGCCGCA
>JAHZHB010000133.1 GCA_019420465.1 Lachnospiraceae bacterium | reverse complement strand
GATCTGTGTAAAAGAAGATTTACACAGGCAGAGGCGGATACCCTGTATTATACGCTGATGAACCGTGATGAAATTGAAAGTGTGCAGGTATTTGTCAGAACGGCACAGCTGAATGTAAAGTACCGCGGAAAAACGGAGGATATTCTGCTGGACTATATCGGAAAGCTGTCCTTAAAGACACCTGAGCTGCAGGAGTTTGTTCCGGCTGTTTCGTCAAGAGCGACCAATGATCATTATAAAGAAAAGCTGATCAATATGGTGATGGTCCGTGCGATCAAGAAATTCTTCTTACCGGCACCGATCCGTATCGCCTGTACGATCTATGACGGCGCACCGTTTATCTGGCATGGTATAAAAGACCTTATAGCCAGAAACTTCAGCGCTGAGATCGTTCATGCATCGGCGATCGCGGCATCCATGCTGATCGGTGACTTTGCCGCAGCCAGCTCGATCACCTTCCTGACAGAAGTCGGTGAAGAACTCGAAGAGTGGACATACAAGAAGTCCGTAGACGATCTGGCACAGTCGCTGGCACTGAACGTATCCAAAGTATGGAAAGTGGAAGGGCCGGATGTGGTAAGACAGATCGGTATCAACCAGATTCAGGTCGGTGATGTGATCCGTGTAAGTATGGGCAGTGTGATCCCGCTCGATGGTACAGTCATCGAGGGTGAAGCTATGGTCAACCAGGCTGCACTTACCGGTGAGTCCGTTGCGGTCAGAAAAGCTGTAGATGGTACCGTATTTGCAGGAACTGTTGTTGAAGAGGGCGAGATCCTTGTGGAAGTACGCCAGACGTCAGGAAAGACCCGTTACGATCGTATCGTCAAGATGATCGAGGAGTCAGAAAGCTTAAAGAGTATCACCCAGAGCCAGGCAGAACGCGTGGTGAGCAAGCTGATTCCGTATACCTTCGGTGCAGCTGTGGCTACGCTGATCTTCACCAGAAATGTGACAAAAGCAGCATCTGTACTGATGGTCGATTTCTCCTGCGCGATCGAGGTAGCTATGCCGATTTCGGTTCTGTCTGCCATGAGAGAAGCAGGTAAACACCGTATCACTGTCAAGGGTGGTAAATATCTGGAAGATATCGCAGCGGCAGATACAGTTGTATTTGATAAGACCGGTACACTGACAAAAGCAACACCTGTTGTACAGCAGGTTGTAGCGATGGAAGGCTATACAGAGGATGAGATGCTGCGTATTGCAGCCTGTCTCGAGGAGCATTTTCCGCATTCTCTTGCCAACGCTGTTGTGCGTGCGGCTAAAGAGAAACATCTGGAACATGAAGAGATGCATTCAAAAGTCGTATATATCGTGGCACATGGCGTGGCCACAACAATCGGTGACGAACGTGCCGTGATCGGCAGCTACCATTTCGTCTTCGAGGATGAAAAATGTATCGTTCTGCCGGAGGATAAGGATAAACTCGAACTGATCCCGTCCAGATATTCCCATCTGTATATGGCCATCGGCGGAAAACTGGTAGCGATCATCGGTATCGCTGATCCGATCAAGGAAGAGTCACGGGATGTTATTGCCAGCCTGAAAGAGATCGGTCTGACCAATATCGTTATGATGACCGGTGACAGTGACCGTACGGCAAAGGCTGTAGCTGAAGAGCTTGGCATTACACAGTACTATGCCGAGGTTCTGCCGGAGGATAAGGCCAAATTCGTTGAGAAAGAAAAGAAAGCCGGCCATACCGTGATCATGGTAGGTGACGGTATCAACGATTCACCGGCACTGTCCATGGCGGATGTCGGCATTGCCATGAAAGAAGGTGCAGATATTGCACAGGAGATTGCAGATATCACCCTGTCCGGTTCAGATCTGCAGCAGATTGTGGCACTGCGCCAGCTCGGTAACGGTATGATGGAACGTATGAAATCCACATCCAGAATCGGTATTGGTTTTAATGCAGCTATTCTGGTTGCCGGCGTTTTGGGTCTGGTCGTACCGGGTACAGCAGCACTTTTACACAATGCATCTACGATCGCACTCTGCCTGCGTAACATGAACGATCTGTTGCCGTCTTCACTCGAGAAAGAAGAGGAAGAAGAGTACGTTCCGGTGCAGGAAGAGACCGTACCGGATGTAGAGCTTGCAGAGTATGTTACAGAAGCACAGCTTCATGAGATGGAACTGTCCGGAAGTATGGCATAAACAGTATATAGAAAACATGGATTTACAGGGCAATAAAAGCCGTCAAAAGCAGACTGAAGATAGCAGAGCTGCTTTTGGCGGCTTTTTGCTGTCATGGATATCAAGAATTAGCGGACCAGGTTTTTTTGTGCAAAGTTTTATGGAAAAAGGCTATTGACAGACATATAAAACTAGTGTACTATGCAACTATGACAGTGATACACAAGGAAGGAGGTTCATATGGAATACAATACATCACAGCCGATCTATATTCAGGTAGCCGATGCGATCCGCCGGGAGATCGTGACAGGAAAGCTTCAGCCCGGTGACAAACTGCCGTCTGTACGCGATCTGGCGATTTTGTATACGATCAATCCGAACACCGTCAGCCGTGTTTATAAAGAACTCGAAATGGACGAAGTATGTTTTACCCGACGCGGCATGGGAACCTTTGTGACAGAAGATGAGAAGAAGGTGCAGATGATGAAAGAAGAGATGGCAGAGAAACTGGTCAGCGAGTTTCTGGAAGGCATGAAACAGCTGGGCTTTACCCGGCAGGAAGCGATAGATGCGCTGGAAAAAGAAAATGGCTGAAAAGAAACGATAAAAAGTTGCTGACAGAATAGAACGATATACAGCACTGCTCAGACATCAACAGGAGCGTGCTGGGACAGGAGTGTTAAACATGAGTATAGAAAGCAGACATCTGACAAAAACATACAGTAACAAAACTGCCTTACAGGATGTATCCATTTCCCTGAAACCGGGACTTGTATATGCCCTGCTTGGCCCAAACGGCAGTGGAAAGACAACATGGATGAAAACAGCAGCAGGCCTGGTCAAACCGGACAGCGGAGAGATCCTGTACAGAGAAAATCCCATAGGTGTGGAAAGCAAAAAAGAAGTGGCCTATATGTCTACAGAACCGTATTTTTACAGCTGGATGACAGCCGGTGACATCGGAAAATATTATGCAGACTTTTTCGAAGATTTCTCCATGGAAACCTACAGACAGCTGCTTACCCGGATGGAGCTGACAGAGGATATGAAAGCCAAAAAGATGTCCTCCGGTATGATGGCAAAATTAAAGATCGCAGCTACCATGGCAAGAAAAGCCAAAGTCTATCTTTTGGATGAGCCGTTAAACGGCATCGACCTGCTGGCAAGGGATGAGATTATGAAAAGCATCCTGGAAGCCCTGGAAGAAGAGGTGACGATGGTCATTTCCAGCCATCTGCTCGAAGAACTGGAACAGGTCGTAGACGCAGCTATCTTCATGAAAGACGGCATCGTAGCCGGTCAGTATATGGCCGAAGACCTGCGCATCAGAGAAAATAAATCTCTTGTAGACGTATATCGTGAAATCTATGGACATGGAGGAGAAATGTCATGTTAAAACTGATGAAATATGAATGGAAAAAAGGACTGTTTGCCAAATTTGAATTACTGGTCTTCACCGCTGTATCCGAGGCCGCATTCCTGCTCGGCATGCTCACCGGAAAAGGAAAGCTTTTAGGCACCGGCGCTATGTTTCTGGTACTCTGTGCCACCATGGGAATTGCCTATATGGGATTATCCAGCATCCTGACCCTGCACAGAGAATTAAACAGCAAGGAAAGCTACATGCTTTTCCTGACTCCAAACAGCAGCTTTAAGATCCTCGGTGCCAAAGTCGCAGAAAACGCCCTGACCATCCTTGTCACCGGTGCCTTCTTTTTGCTTTTCGCCGGCATCGATACAGCCATAGCCACCACGTATGTCAACGGCCTTTCCGGACTGATGGACATTGTAAGCTCCATGTTTCAGGTACAGTTCAACATATCCGTATCCCGTGGCTTCGTCGTATTAAACTGCCTCGACGTCCTCGTAAACTGGATCGGATTTATCGTCATCGCAAACCTTGCCGTCGTCCTTACTGCCACCGTACTCGCCGGCAAAAAAGGCAGCGGCATTGTAGCCTTCGTAGCCTTCTGCGCCCTCGCCTGGCTCCAGGGCCTCATCACCCGCCTCGTCCCGGACCTCGCCAACTACAACATCTCCCTGCTCATCGACATCCTCATCGTAGGAGTCATAGCAGCCATCATGTACTACATCAGCGCGTGGATTATGGAGCGAAAACTCAGCGTGTAAAACGTAAGGAGAATCAGAAAATAAAAGTAAGCCAGTTTGATTATTGATATTAACGAATAACAGTACTGATAGTGTAAATTGTTGAGAAACATACTGTTATATAATAAACAGGAAAAAGAAATAGCTGCGGTGCCGCCCACGGCCAAACGGCACCGCAGCTAGCTCTTTTTTTCGTCCGTCTCACAAAACTTACTCACTGTCCAGCAGCTCATAACTCAGCATAATCTTATCGACATCCCCGGAAGAATTCATAATCTCAATATCCCCATCCATCTTCGCCGGATTCAAAAGATCCTTCTCAGCCAGCAGTGTCTTGCAATACCGTGCCGCCCCCTCACTGCCATCAAACACATCGCTCTGGTGCGCCACCTTCTCGATCGCCCTGCGCACAAACGGAAAATGCGTACATCCAAGAACGATCGCATCCGGCGTAGCATCCTGCAGACTGCGTTTTAAGATCATGTCGATCGTAGCCTCCAGCCGTGGCGAATCCAGCTCATTTCGCTCCACAAACTCCACAAGCTCCGAAGCCGGAACCGGCACCAGATGTGCCTGATCCTTATAGCGGTCAAAAAGAGCCGCAAACTTTGGCTGCTTCAGCGTCATCTCCGTGGCCAGAACAGCGATCAGTCCACCCGGATGCGTCAGCGTAGCAGGTTTGACAGCCGGTTCCAGTCCGACGATCGGCATATCCGGATACATGCCCCGCAGCAGCCGCACACACGCACTGGTCGCCGTATTGCAGGCAACCACCAGTGCCTTCACCCCGCGGGAGATCAGATACTCAGCCACCACCATGGACAGCTCACGGATCTCATCAAGAGGACGCGTACCATAAGGCGCATTGGCAGAATCTCCATAATAAATATAATTTTCACCGGGCATCAGTCGGACCAGCTCACGAAGCACACTGATCCCGCCAAGACCGGAATCAAACACACCGATTGGTGCAGTCTTGTCTGTCATCAAAAAAGAGACCTTCTTCCTATATAAATGTCATCCGCAAAACGCAGATGCAATAAAAATCATGTACATTCTTACGCGTATATGATATCTTTGTATAGCATACTGGAAAAAAAGAAAAAAATCAAGAAAACTGCGAAAGAAAACAGTTTACATTCTGAAAACGGTATGGTATACTTTGCAAGTATGAGTTTCAGCCCTGATTCAGCTGCCGGAGACTCCGACCACAGCTTAATCTGCGGCGATTATTAAAATTTAAGGAGGAAATCACCATGATTTCAAAAGAAAAGAAAGCAGCCGTTATGGCAGAATTTGCAAGAACACCGGGAGATACAGGTTCACCGGAAGTACAGGTAGCTATCCTGACAGAGCGTATTAAAGAGCTCACAGAGCATCTGAAAACACACCACAAAGATCATCATTCCAGACGTGGTATGCTCAAGCTGGTTGGTCAGAGACGTGGTCTTCTGGATTACCTGAAGAAGACAGATATCGAAAGATATCGTGCACTGATCGAAAAAGCTGGTATCAGAAAGTAATCAGGTTTCGATAAGGGCGGATTTATCCGCCCTTTTTCAAAGTTATTTTGTATCTGGACGCTGTCTGGCTGCGGTTTGCAGATCTTTTGCGGACTGCGACCAAAACAGCAGTTTTGTACAGCGTGTTTTTGCAGTTACAAAGTGAATACGTTATGGCAGTATATGGAGACAGACAGGCCGAGACCACTGAAAAGGATATCAGCCGGTGAAGACCACGTGCATACAAAGCGTGGAAATGAGATTGCTGATATATTTTTCAGTTGTTTCGGAGGTTTCTTCCATATGATATGATGATCGTATAAGCAAAAAGAAGAAATTTTCGTTTGTATCCATACGTGCCATGCACAGAGAAAAAAAGGAGAAAATTATGTTCAAAAGCTATTCTATGGAACTTGCCGGACGTACTTTGACAATCGATGTCGGCAGAGTTGCAAAACAGGCCAACGGTGCAGTCCTGATCCATTACGGTGAGACTGTGATCCTTTCCACCGCTACAGCTTCCGATAAGCCGCGTGAAGGTATCGATTTCTTCCCGTTAAGCGTAGACTACGAAGAGAAGATGTACGCTGTAGGCAAGATCCCGGGAGGATTCAACAAGCGTGAAGGTAAAGCCAGTGAGCATGCCACACTGACAAGTCGTGTGATCGACCGTCCGATGAGACCGTTATTCCCGAAGGATTACAGAAACGATGTTACCTTAAATAACCTGGTTATGTCCGTAGATCCGGAGTGCAATCCGGAGATCCCGGCTATGCTTGGTTCTTCCATCGCTACCTGCATTTCCGATATTCCGTTTGACGGACCGTGTGCAGCTACACAGATGGGTCTGATCGATGGCGAGCTGGTTGTCAACCCGACGATGGCTCAGCGTGTTGTATCTGATCTGCAGCTGACTGTAGCTTCCACAAGAGAAAAGGTTATCATGATCGAAGCCGGTGCAAATGAAGTTCCGGATGACAAGATGATCGAAGCTATCTACAAGGCACACGAAGTAAACCAGGAGATCATCAAATTCTTCGATGGTATTATCGCTGAGTGTGGTAAGCCGAAACATGAGTACATCAGCTTCGCTGTTCCGGAAGAGCTGTTTAACGCTATGAAAGAGATCGTTACGCCGGAAGAGATGGAAGAGGCTGTATTTACAGATGACAAGCAGACCAGAGAGGCAAACATCAAAGTTGTCCGTGAGAAACTGGCTGAAGCTTTTGCCGACAACGAAGAGTGGCTGGGCAAGCTTGACGAAGCTCTGTATCAGTACCAGAAAAAGACTGTTCGTAAGATGATCCTGAAAGACCACAAGCGTCCGGATGGCCGTGCGATCGAGCAGATCCGTCCGCTGGCTGCTGAGGTTGATATCATCCCGCGTGTACATGGTTCCGCTATGTTCACCAGAGGACAGACACAGATCTGTGACGTTGTCACACTGGCTCCGCTGTCCGAAGCACAGAAGATCGATGGCCTTGACGAATTTACAACAACAAAGAGATATATGCATCATTACAACTTCCCGTCCTACTCTGTAGGTGAGACAAAGCCGTCCAGAGGACCGGGACGTCGTGAGATCGGTCATGGTGCACTGGCTGAGAGAGCCCTGCTTCCGGTACTGCCGACGGTTGAGGAGTTCCCGTACGCTATCCGTGCCGTATCCGAGACATTTGAGTCCAACGGCTCTACATCCATGGCTTCCACATGTGCATCCTGTATGTCCCTGATGGCAGCAGGTGTACCGATCAAATCCATGGTTGCCGGTATTTCCTGTGTTCTGGTTACAGGCGATACAGACGATGACTATATCGTACTGACAGATATCCAGGGTCTCGAAGATTTCTTCGGTGATATGGACTTTAAGGTAACCGGTACCAGAAAAGGTATCACAGCTATCCAGATGGATATCAAGATCCATGGTCTGACACGTCCGATCGTCGAGGAAGCTATCCGCCGTACACACGAGGCACGTGAATTTATCATGACAAACTGCATGGAGCCGTGCATCGACAAACCGCGTACAACCTTAAGCAAATACGCTCCGAAGATCGTACAGATTATGATCGATCCGGCAAAGATCGGTGATGTTGTCGGCCAGAGAGGTAAGACGATCAATGCGATCATCGAAGAGACCGGCGTTAAGATCGATATCACAGATGACGGTGCTGTATCCATCTGCGGTACAGATCAGGCTATGATGGACAAAGCCATCGACTACATCCGTATCATCACGACAGATTTTGAAGCTGGACAGATCTTCACAGGTAAGGTTGTCAGCATCAAAGAGTTCGGTGCATTCCTTGAGTTCGCACCAGGCAAAGAGGGTATGGTACACATCTCCAAGATCTGCAAGGAGAGAATCAACCACGTTGAGGACGTACTGACACTGGGTGACAAGGTCAAAGTCGTATGCCTTGGCAAGGACAAGATGGGACGTATCAGCTTCTCCATCAAAGACGTACCGGCTGATCAGAAATAAAGAAAAACAGGATAAAAGTCCAAATATAATAAAGAAGCGATACCAGGATGATCAAACGGGTATCGCTTCTTTTGTGTACTTTTTTTAATAATCTGGCAGGAATTGGTTTACATTGCAGTTATAATGAACTATAATGAGTTAGATAAAGCTAATATAGAAGGGACTGCAATACTATGCCATTGAATTTAGCAGAATTTGATAAGAAGTACAGGATTGCCAAAGTCTGCGGAACAGAAAAACATAAGCATTATCTGGAATCTCTGGGTTTTGTTGCCGGGAGTCAGGTGCAGATTCTGTCAAAGCTGCATGAATATTTTGTGGTGCTGATCAAGGATACCAAGGTGGGTATCGATCGCAGGATGGCGCAGAATATTATCGTACTTGCAGAATAGGAACAAAACAGGAGATGAAAATAAATAAAAGAATACTGGATCTGTGCAGAGTTCTGCAGATCCTTTTTATTGCCTTTTTTATATGGATACTGTTGGACTTTTTGCACATGTCGAGGGATGAACGTGAGCTTATGGCCTTTTTCGGTCTGGTCATGCTGGGACTGGCAATACTCGGGGAAGCGCTGACGCTGGCCCTGTGGGATTACTGCAAAAATGTCATGCAGAGTGCCTCGATCGATGTGGCCGGTATCCATAACCGCAAGAGCCTGGAAAAGAAGCTTGCACAGCTGGAAGATAAGGAAGATACATTAAATGTCGGTATCATGATGTTTGACCTGAACAATTTAAAGCTGGTCAACGATACCTACGGTCATGAAGAGGGGGATGTTTTTATCCGCAATTTTGCATCCCTGCTGACCAGAATCCTGAATGAAAACAGCTTTCTGGCCAGGTTCGGCGGGGATGAATTTCTGATCGTGCAGGAGCATACGTCGCTGGAAGAGCTGGAACGCCTTAATGGCAGACTGGAGGAGACTGTACAGCAGTATAACGCGACAGCGGTGCATCCGATCAGCTATGCCGTCGGATACGAAGTAAGCTATAAAAACCATTATTAT
>JAHZHB010000132.1 GCA_019420465.1 Lachnospiraceae bacterium | reverse complement strand
CTGTACCATACTTTTCACAGCTTCTACCGGATATTTACCCGAAGCCGTCTCACCGGACAGCATAACAACAGAAGTACCATCGTATACCGCATTGGCCACATCGGAAAGCTCCGCTCTGGTCGGACGCGGATTGTAGATCATGGATTCCAGCATCTCTGTGGCTGTGATCACACGTTTGCCAAGCATACGGCATTTATTGATCAGATATTTCTGTACCGCAGGTACCTCGTGTGCCGGAATCTCCACACCCAGATCACCACGGGCGATCATGATACCATCGGCAATATCGCAGATCTCTTCGATATGATCCACACCGGAACGATTCTCGATCTTGGCGATCAGATCGATATTTTCGCCACCATTCATATTCAGGAAAGTACGCATGTCCGCGATATCCTGTCTGGTTGATACGAAAGATGCAGCAACAAAATCCACATCGTTCTTGATACCAAATAAAAGATCACTCTTGTCCTTTTCACTCAAAAAGTCCTGTTTCATAACTTTTCCGGGGAAGTTCATACTCTTCTTGTCGGAAAGTGCTCCACCGATCACGACCTTGCAGACGGCTTCTGTGGCAGTAAGAGAGAGTACTTCAAAGACCACAAGTCCGTTGTTGACAAGGATCGTATCACCGACGGAAAGATTGTCCATCAACTGTTCATAATTGACAGAAACTCTTGTCTCATCACCCATGATTTGCTCAGTTGTAAATGTAAAGGTATCACCGTCTTTGAGCTCAATATGGCCGTTGGCAAATCTGCCGATACGGTATTCCGGTCCCTTGGTATCCAGCATGATCGGGATCGGACAGTGCATTTTTTCACGGGTCTCTTTGATCAGGTCAATTTTTCTCTGTTGTTCTTCGTAATCGCCATGGGAAAAGTTGAGTCTGGCTACGTTCATGCCGGCTTTGTACAGTTCCATCAGTGTTTCGGCATTCTGACTTGCAGGTCCAATGGTACAGATAATTTTTGTCTTTCTCATAGTCATTCTCCATTTCTTAGATGATTGATCTTAAAACAGGTCATCTATCAGTCTATAGTAGCAGATTTATTCCCTTCTTACAATTCCATCGGAAGAAAAACAGGGAGAAAATGTACGGGGAAAAGTACAGAAAAATCAGCAGAAATGTCACAAGAAAAGATTTGACAATTCGGCTTTGCTATGTTATTGTTGCAGAAATAACAGGGAGTAGTTCGCACCGGTGATCCGGTGTTGTGCTGTTCGTCATCACGCTGTCTCTGACCGCTACAGGATCAGGGGACAACCGGACAGTACACATACACAGATGGAACGAGACTTTTATTGTACTTTTGTTGTGCAATAAGGGTCTTTTTTTGTTATGCATATCAATAATGGCCCCATTTTGATTGCGCAGCTGTAAAATAAGGAGGAATAAAAATGAGTAAAACCTACTGGGCATATCCGACAAAGCAGGTATTCGAACTGTTTTCGGTGACAGAACAGGGACTGACAGAACAGCAGGCAGAAGAGATCCTTGCGAAAAAAGGCGAAAATGTTTTGCGGGAAGAAAAGAAACAGAGTATATGGCAGGTCTTTTTCGGACAGTTTGCCGATCTTTTGGTCGTGATCCTTGTGATCGCTGCTGTCATTTCTCTGTTTTCGGGAAATGCTGAGAGTACGGTGGTGATCCTTCTGGTGCTGGTATTAAATGCCGTACTGGGCACAGTTCAGTATGAAAAGGCACAGAAGTCATTAAACAGCCTGAAACAGCTGTCCTCCCCGCATGCCAAAGTGATCCGGGACGGCAATGTATGTGAAATTCTTTCGAAAAATGTTGTACCGGGCGATATCCTTCTTCTGGAAGCCGGAGATCTGGTGGCGGCAGATGGTCGCATCCTGCACAATTATTCTCTGCAGGTAAATGAAAGCTCACTGACAGGAGAGGCAGCCAATGTGGAGAAGACGGATGGCGTGATTGCAGCCGAGGCCGTGCTGGCCGACCGTGTAAATATGGTCTACTCCGGCAGTCTGGTGACCGGCGGCCGTGCTATGGTACTGGTCACAGCAACCGGCATGGCAACGGAGCTTGGACGTATAGCAGAGCTTATGAATGCGGCAAAACAGAGGAAAACACCGTTACAGCAGAGTCTGGATGCGTTCAGCAGACATCTGGCTGTGGCGATCATGGTGGTCTGTGTTCTGGTCTTTGTGCTGTGTATGGTACGGCAGATGCCGATGATCGATGCTTTACTGTTTGCTGTTGCGCTGGCTGTGGCAGCAATACCTGAGGCACTGGGATCGATCGTCACGATCGTACAGGCTTTTGGCACACAGAAGATGGCAAAAGAACATGCGATCATCAAGGATCTGAAGGCAGTGGAGAGTCTGGGCTGCGTTTCTGTAATCTGTTCGGACAAGACCGGTACGCTGACCCAGAACAAAATGACCGTACAGCAGATATATGCCAATAATCGTGTATATACACCTGAACAGGCCGATATAACAGATCCGGCCCTGGCCCGGCTGCTGTATGATGCGGTGCTGACAAATGATGCCCGTATCACCAAGGAACAGGCAATCGGTGATCCGACAGAGTATGCGCTTCTGGAAATGTTCAGAAGAGTAAAACCGGCAGAGGACAGCTTTCTGGCGGCAGCGTCGGTAACAGGAAAAGAGCCGGATGAAGTACTGCGCGATCAGATGGAGCGACTGGACGAGATTCCCTTTGATTCGGACAGAAAGCTGATGAGTACAAAGTATCTGCTGGACGGTACAGAAACGGTACTGACTAAAGGCGCGCCGGATATCCTGCTCGGACGCTGCACAAAAATCCTTGAAAATGGAACAAACCGTGCACTGACGGCGTCGGATAAAAGAGCGATCCTGCGGCAGAATCAGATGTTTTCCGAAGAAGGACGCAGAGTGCTGGCTTTTGCCTGCAAAGAGACAAAAGAGAAGCTGACAGTGGAAAGCGAAAATGATCTTGTTTTTCTTGGCCTTGTTTCCATGATGGATCCGCCGAGAGAAGAATCTGTGCAGGCTGTGGCGGATGCAAAGAGTGCCGGGATCCGTACGATCATGATCACGGGAGACCATAAGGTGACGGCAACGGCGATCGCACAAAAGATCGGTATTTTTGAAGAGGGTGATATGGCACTTACCGGAGCAGAACTGGATGAACTGACGGACAGCGAACTGGACCGTGTGATCCATCAGGTGGCCGTCTATGCCAGAGTTTCTCCGGAAAACAAGATCCGTATCGTGGATGCATGGCAGAGAAGAGGCTGTATCGTGGCGATGACGGGTGATGGTGTAAATGATGCGCCTGCACTGAAAAAAGCAGATATCGGTGTAGCTATGGGGATCACAGGAACAGAGGTATCCAAGGACGCTGCGGACATGATACTGGCGGATGATAATTTTGCAACGATCATCAAGGCTGTGGCCAATGGACGGAATGTTTACCGAAATATAAAAAATGCAGTGCTGTTTCTGCTTTCCGGCAATATGGCAGCGATCATGGCAGTTCTGTATACATCGCTTATGGGTCTGCCGGTACCTTTTGCTCCGGTGCATCTGTTGTTTATCAATCTTCTGACAGATTCACTGCCGGCACTGGCAATCGGAATGGAGCCGGCTGATCCCGGACTGTTGCGGGACAAACCAAGAGATCCGAAAACAGGTATTTTGACAAAACAGTTCATGTTGGATATATTGGGAGAAGGTTTTGTGATCGCAGTGGTGACGCTTAGTGCCTATTACAATGGTCTCCGGACATCCGGGGCGTTACTTGCGAGCACAATGGCGTTTGCCACACTGACGCTGGCCCGACTGTTCCATGGCTTCAACTGCAGAAGAAAGGAGCCACTGTTTAAGATCGGTATGTTAAGTAACCGGTACAGTCTATACGCCTTTTTTGCCGGTACAGCTTTGCTTGCTCTGGTCCTGTTTGTGCCGGGACTCAAACATGTCTTTGCGGTGGGGCCGCTTTCTGTACTTCAGGCTGTACGTATTCTGATCCTTGCTGTTTTGCCGACAGCAACCATACAGCTGGTCCGTATCTGCCGGCTCAGAAAACGCTGAAAATTGTAATCATACAAAAGAGTCTCGCTATGAAAAAAAGCAGAGATCTGAATTCGGTCGTGCTTACGGTGGTGTCTCTGGGCACCCGCGTGGTGCTGGCATATATGCTGTCGAAGGTTGCCTGGATCGGTGTGACGGGGATATGGGTATCGATTCCGATCGGGTGGTTTCTGGCAGATGCAGTGGGTATCGGATATTATCTGCTGGGAAACAGAAAAGAAAAGGCTTCCTTTTGAAGCGGATAAATGCTATACTGATTTTGTATGTAAATACAGCTGACATACAGGCAAAGGAAGCTTTTGACGGTCCGTTTTTCCGGTAAAATAAAGTTTCTGATGTCTTCAATACGATGCAGAAAAAGGATGTATTATGATAGATGTGCATGCAATATCCATGAATTGCCAGATGACGGAGTTTGTTGGGACAGCGGTGCTGGATTCGATCGGTCTGGTAATCGGTGGTGTGGATGATCAACTGCATAAGGCGATGGGGATTCCAAAAGAGTACCATGCGCTTGGTGTGTTCAGTTCCCGTACGGGTGCTGCGGGCCAGATCACGGCTGCGGACGAGGCAGTCAAGATGACGAATACAAAAGTGCTGACGATCGACCTGCCGCGTGATACAAAGGGTTGGGGCGGTCATGGTAACTATATCGTTCTTGGTGCTGAAAATGTGGAGGAGGCCAGGTCGGCGGTTTCGCTGATGCTTGAGCTTACCAATAAGAATGCGGGTGAGCTGTATATCAGTGAGGCGGGTCATCTGGAGTTTGCGTATTCGGCGCGTGCGGGGCAGGCGCTTCATATGGCGTTTGATGTACCGGTGGGACAGGCGTTTGGATTTCTTTGCGGTTCTCCGGCGGCGATCGGTCTGGTGATGGCGGACCGGGCGATGAAGGCGGCGGCTGTAAAGATCGTGAAGTATATGACGCCGAGTATTGGAACGAGTCATTCGAATGAGGTGATCCTGGCGGTGACGGGGGATGCTTCGGCGGTGAAGGAGGCGGTTCTGACGGCCAGACAGGTGGGGCTGGAGCTGCTGATCTCGATGGGAAGTTATCCGGAGATTCCGGGGACGCCGTTTTTGGAATAGGATGGTTGAGGTACGGACGGCGGGTGACGAAAAGAATGCCCGTCAGGGGATACTGTGGGTGGAAACACCTTCGATCTGAAGTATCACTAAGAACAAAAAGCATCACAATCGGAGAACCGGAAGCATTCGCTGGAAAATCGATATTCTCCAGCTCGGTGCTTCCTTGCCGGTCGGATCTGATATCCGACCGGCATCCCCGATTGTGATGCTTTTTGTTCTAAGTGATACTAACAGATCTGCGGAATTGTTTCCACCCACAGTATCCCCTGACGGGCATTCTTTTCGTCACCGCCTGAGACTGGGGGTATGGACTGAGAGGTGTTGATAGGGTAAACGTGGTATTGTTTGACAGGTAGTATATAAGAAAGTGAAGGAATATCTGACAGGAAATACGCAGGTATCTGAGAAAAAAATCCCCTGTATACATACCTTGTTGGAATGGGTGTATACAGGGGAAATGTATGTAATTTTATTTGATATAGAAATCCTGCAGCCTGGTTTTATGAAAATACAGGGCGAGCAGGAAGGCGCAGATGTCGGCGGCGGCCTGGGCGATTTCTACACCGAAGAGGTGGAGGCACAGGGGCAGGATGAAGATCATCGGCAGGAAGCAGATGCCCTGTCGGGCGGAGGCCAGGATGCTGGCAGGGACGGTGTAGCCGATGGTCTGGAACAGCATGTTGTTCAGGATGATCCAGCCGGTCAGGGGCATGGTGATGCACTGGGCGCGCAGGGCCATGGTTCCGATGCGGATGACATCGAGATCATCTTTGCGGAAAAGGGCGACAAGCTGCGGGGCAAAGATGAAGCCGAGGATGGCGGCGACAAGGAGTACGCTGGTGATCAGTTTCATGCAGAACCAGAAGGCGTCGATGACACGTTTTTTGTTGCCGGCGCCGAAGTTAAAGCCGCAGATGGGCTGGAAGCCCTGACCGAAGCCGATGGTGGCGGATCCGGCGAACATGGTGATGCGGGTGGCGATGCTCATGGCGGCGATCGCGGCGTCACCGTAGGGTTTGGCGGCGAGGTTTAAGGCGATAGTAGAGATGCTGGCCAGTCCCTGTCTGCAGAGGGAGGGAAGGCCGCCACCGGCGATGTCAGCGATGCATTTGCCAACGTATTTCAGGTCGCTGAGCCGGTGCGGCAGGCTTTTGGATGCGCGGCACATGGCCAGCAGGATGAACATGGCTACGATCTGGCTGAAAACGGTAGCTACGGCGGCACCGGAGATACCCATATCAAAGCCGAAGATCAGAAGCGGATCAAGAAAGATATTTAAGATACCGCCGGAAGCCATACCGACCATGGAGTACATGGCAAAGCCCTGAAAACGGAGCTGATTGTTGAGAACAAAGGAAGCCATCATAAACGGTGCGCCAAACAGAATGATACGCAGGTAATCCAGCGTGTAGGGCAGGATGGTTTCGGTTGAACCAAGCATCCGGGCCAGTGGCTGGATGAAAAGTGCGCAGACCAGACCGAAGAGGCATCCGGCCAGAAGGGCCAGATAAAAGCCACAGCCGGACAGCTGGCGGGCACTTTCGGTATCACCGGCGCCGAGTTTTCGGGAGATCGTATTGCCGGAGCCGTGACCAAAGAAGAAGCCACCGGCCTGAATAATAGCCATCAGCGGGAAAACAACACCAACGGCAGCTGTAGCACTGGTGCCGATCTGTCCGACAAAGAAGGTGTCGGCCATATTGTAAAGGGCAGTGATCATCATACTGATGATCGTTGGTACGGACAGGCGTATCACCAGTCCGGGAATAGGGGCAGTGGCCAGCATATGCTGGCGTTCCTGTGCATTCATGAGAAATTTCCTCCTAAACAGATGTAAAAAGCAGTTGTAAAAAACAGCTGCGGCATGCTAACCTGTATTATACGCTTTTTAACCAGGTAAAAAGCTGAGCAATTACAGACAGTATACAGGGTAAAGTCCAAAATGGCAAGAAACAAAGGATAGATTATTTGGAAAATATCCCGTATAATAGGAAAGAACATGCAGACATGTCGCTAAAGACTGCAATATACGAAAACTTACAGCGTGTATAACTGTATTAAAAATGGTAAGCGTATAAAGCAGACAGCGCTAAAGCGGCCCAACCAAAAAGTACAGAGAGGAAACTATCATTATGGGAAATATTGTTATAGGACAGTCCGGCGGACCGACCGCCGTTATCAATTCCAGTCTTGCCGGCGCGATCCACGCCGCAAAACAGCTGGGCATAGAAAAAATATATGGTATGCATTATGGCATCCAGGGATTTTTAAAAGAAGACCTGATCGATCTCGGAGAAGAGTATATCCGTACAAGAGAAGATATAGAATTCCTGAAAAGAACCCCGTCCGCATTCCTCGGCTCCTGCCGTTTCAAACTGTCGCCGATCGAAGAAAATCCGCAGATCTACGAACAGATCTTTGCTATTATGGAAAAGTATGATATTTCCTACTTCTTATATATTGGAGGAAATGATTCCATGGATACCGTAAAGATGCTGTCGGACTATGCCACACAGCATAATAAACCCCAGCGCTTCATCGGCATCCCTAAAACCATCGACAACGACCTGCCGATCATGGATCACACCCCAGGCTACGGTTCCGCCGCCAAATATATCGGAACCTCCGTCAAAGAAATCATCCGTGACAATGAATGCTACGACAGCCCCATCCCGTCCGTCGTAATCATCGAGATCATGGGCCGCCACGCCGGCTGGCTGACCGCCGCATCCGCCCTGTCCCGCGGTGACGACTGCTGCGGCCCCGACATCATCTGCCTTCCGGAAGTTGATTTCGATATGGACACCTTCTACAACCGCATCCACGACCTCGCCAAAACCAAACACTCCATCGTAGCAGCCGTATCCGAAGGTATCCACTTCGCTGACGGCACCTTCGTCTGCGAAATGGAACAGGAAAACGCCAAACTCGACGCCTTCGGCCACAAAATGCTGTCCGGCTGCGGTGAACTTCTGGCCAATAAACTCATGCAGGAATCCAACTACAAAGTAAGAAATATCGAATTCTCCACCCTGCAGCGCGCCGCCACCCACACAGCTTCCATCATCGACATTCGCGAAGCCTTCGATGTAGGCACCTACGCCTGTCACAAAGCCGTCGCCGGAGAAACCGGGAAAGTTGTCACCATCAACGTAGCAGAACGCGATCCCTACCAGGTACACTACGGTCTCGCTGACGTACACGGCATCGCCAACGTAGAACGCAAAGTCCCCGTAGACTGGATCACCCCCGACGGACTCGACGTAACCCCAGCTTACAGCCATTACGCCCGTCCCCTCATCGCCGGGAACTACGTCCCCTACTACGTAGACGGCATCCCGCACCACATGGTCCTAAAAACTCAAACCAAATAAAAATTTATCCAACGAGGCATGCAGCGAAGCGCCCATGCCCCTAAAATCAAGCATCCTGCCATCCCTTGAAGGTATGCAACAAAGTGCCTATGCCCCCAAAACCAAGCATCCTGCCATCCCTTGAAAGCATGCAGCGAAGCGCCCATCACCCTGCCACTCATTTGAAGGCATACAGCGAAGCGCCTATGCCCTCACAACCTCCCGTCAATCACCTCAACCTAAGCGGAGAAGAGAGCCGGGGCCTGCGGGCTGTGCCGGGTGGCAGAAAAACGATTCCGCAGATCTGTTAGTATCACTTAGCACAAAAACCACCGCGGATGGGGATGACAGTCGGATATCAGATCCGACTGTCAAGGAAGCACTGAGCAGGAAAATATCGATTTTCCTGCGAATGCTTCCGGTTCCCCATCTGCGGTGGCTTTTGTGCTTAGTGATACTTCAGATCGGAGGGGGTTTTCCGCCACCCGGCACAGCCCGCAGGCCCCGGCTCTCTTCGTAGCGTCCCCCCTACAACTCAAAATCCTCTTTCGTAAACGGAATCTCCACATACCGCATCACATCCCTCAACTGCTCCACATTTCTCGGCCCATAAAGCGGCAGACAAGCAAACTCCTGCACCCTGAAAAATCCCAGCACCACCTGCGAAACCGTAGCCTCATACTTTTTCATCAGCTCCTTACACCTCTTAGCCAGTGCCACATTCTCCGGCGTAAAATAATTCATCTCCCGTACAGCATCCACCCCCTTATTAATGTAGCGATGGAAAAATCCACTGGCCACCCCCATATAAGGCATCGCCAGATTCCCCGGATTATCCTCATGATACGCATACAGATCCTCCTCAATATACGTCAGCGTATCATCCGCCATAGGCTTCATATACTTAAGTCCCAGATTCAGCAAAGCCTGATCCGCCACAAACCCACGGTATCCCTTAGCCTTACAGTAAGCATCCGCCGCCTTCACCCTGTCTGCCGTCCAGTTTGAACACCCATAATACCGGATCTTTCCCTCCTTACGGAAAGCCTCCATAACCTCAATCTCTTCCTCCACACTCTGCGAAAGATCATCCCTGTGGTAGAAATACAGATCGATCACATCCGTATGCAGCGCCCGCAAAGACAGCTCCAGATCATACCGCATATCCGCCGCCGACATACGTGACAGATGCAGATCATCCTGCGGCCCGTGAAATACCGGATGTCCCCCCTTTGTACTGATCAGCACATGGTTTCTCTTGCCACTGCGTCTGATCCAGTCCCCGATCACACGTTCACTGCGTCCCGTTTCCGGTGCTACCCAGTCCGAATAGATCCGGGCCGTATCGATCAGGTTGCCACCCATGTCCAGATAAGCATCAAACAGATAGTCAGCATCCACACCATCCCAGTCAAGGCCTGCGCCTGCCGTGCCCAGTCCCAGCGGGCAAAGGCTTAAATCTGTATCCGGTATTTTGAAAAAATCAGCCATATGTAAAACCCTCCTGTTTAATATCCGACGTCGCTCATTTCGCATCGGATGATGTCCTTTGTAGTTACTAAACTAACCCATATTAAACAGCACGTCAAGCGGAGAGAGCGAACAAAACACAGGTGTTACTATTGACATATGTGAAACGGACAGAACAGCCTGTAAAAATTGTGCAGATTGATTAAAACAACTGTACAAAAAGTACAGACACCCTACAGAAACTTCAAGCCAATTATAGAATTGCGGAAAAAAGAGAAGAGAGTGTATACTAAGGACAGTAAATAATGGACAACATAAAAATGTTGAAAAACCATGTAAAATGGAGGGATATCTATGCTTACACCGAAACAGAATTTATTAGAGACTATTCATGGCGGTCATCCGGATCGCTTCGTCAATCAGTACGAATTCCTTAAGATCCTGACAGGGGATCCCTTTGCCCAAACCAATACCGCACCGAAGTACGGCGAAGAAAACGTCGTCAATGCCTGGGGTGTGACCCGTTCCTATCCGATCGGCACACCGGGTGCTTTTCCGGTACATGATCCGGCACATATTGTCTGCCCGGACGTTACCGAATGGCAGAAATATGTCAAGGCACCAAATGTCAAATTCAGTGATGCTGAATGGGAACCGTACTTAAAACGTGCAGAAGAAGTTGACAGAGACAAATATTTCTTAAGCTCCTTTGTGGCACCGGGCCTGTTTGAACAGTGCCATTATCTCATGGAAATCCAGAATACACTGATCAATTTCTATGAAGAGCCGGAAGCCATGAAAGACCTGATCAAATATCTGACAGAGTGGGAGCTGGCCTATGCAGAGGAAATGTGTTCCCATCTGCATATGGATGCTGTATTCCATCATGACGACTGGGGCAGCCAGATCTCCACATTCCTGTCACCGGATATGTTTGCAGAGTTTTATCTGGATGCTTACAAACAGATTTATGGCTATTATAAATCCCATGGTGTACAGCTGATCTGCCACCATTCGGATTCTTATGCCGCTACACTGGTACCGTATATGATCGAGATGGGTATTGATATCTGGCAGGGTGTTATGACCTCCAATGATATTCCGGAACTGATCCGCAAGTATGGCGGTCAGATCTCCTTTATGGGTGGTGTGGACAGTGCCAAAGTCGATCATCCGGACTGGACCAGAGAAGAAGTGGCCAGAGAAGTAGAAAAGGCCTGCCGCGAATTCGGCTCTGTGGCTGACAAACATTACTTTATTCCGGGAGCTTCTCAGGGACTCGCCATTAGTACCTTCCCGGGTGTATACGACGCTATGACAGAAGAAATCGACAAAATGAGCAAGATTATGTTCTGATAAGCTGTCAGAATGTACAGGCAATACGTTGGATATGCATTCGTTAACAGATGCTGCCAGAAAAGAGGGTGCCCGCCGGGACCCTCTTTTTTGCCATGCCGATCAATAATTGGTCCGGCAGACCAATTTTGATTGGCATAACAGGTATATTTCACTTGACGGATGAGCGTTTTATGATAAAATATATGTGTTTAATTATGAATGTCAGGGTTTCTATGCCCTTTGGAGGATATAGAGCCTGATAATTTACTATTATAGGAGGAATGTTTTAATGGCAAGAAAGTGGGTTTACTTATTCAGTGAAGGTAATGCCAACATGCGTGAGCTCCTTGGTGGAAAAGGTGCTAACCTTGCCGAGATGACCAGCCTTGGTCTTCCGGTACCGCAGGGCTTTACTATTACTACTGAAGCTTGTACTCAGTATTACGAGGATGGAAGAGAGATCAACGACGAGATCCAGGGTCAGATCAACGAGTACATCGTAAAGATGGAAGAGATCACTGGTAAAAAGTTCGGTGACAGCGAGAATCCGCTGCTCGTTTCTGTTCGTTCTGGTGCACGTGCATCCATGCCGGGTATGATGGATACTATCCTGAACCTTGGTCTGAATGAGACCGTAGTTAACGTAATTGCTGAGAAATCCGGCAATCCGCGTTGGGCTTGGGACTGCTACAGAAGATTTATCCAGATGTACTCTGACGTAGTTATGGAAGTTGGTAAAAAATACTTCGAAGAGCTGATCGATCAGATGAAAGCTAAGAAAGGTGTTACCTTCGACGTAGAGCTGACTGCAGAGGATCTGAAAGAGCTGGCTGGCCAGTTCAAGGCTGAATACAAAGAAAAAATCGGTGCTGATTTCCCGGATGATCCGAAGGAACAGCTGATGGGTGCTGTTAAAGCCGTATTCCGTTCCTGGGATAACCCGCGTGCTAATGTATACCGTCGTGACAACGATATCCCGTATTCCTGGGGTACTGCTGTAAACGTACAGTCCATGGCTTTCGGTAACATGGGTGATGACTGTGGTACTGGTGTTGCTTTCACACGTGACCCGGCTACAGGTGAGAAGAAACTGATGGGTGAGTTCCTGATCAATGCACAGGGCGAGGACGTTGTTGCCGGCGTTCGTACTCCGATGCCGATCGCTAAGATGGAGCAGGAGTTCCCGGAAGCATTCGCACAGTTCGTACAGGTTTGCGAGACCTTGGAGAAACATTACAGAGATATGCAGGATATGGAGTTTACTGTTGAAAACAAGAAACTGTACATGCTGCAGACACGTAACGGTAAGAGAACAGCTCAGGCTGCTTTAAAGATCGCTTGTGAC
>JAHZHB010000131.1 GCA_019420465.1 Lachnospiraceae bacterium | reverse complement strand
AACGCACATCGGAATCGGCTATCGGATGCTGCGGGTCGAGTGAGCAATTCCTGAATTCAAAACTCAGGACTAAATGGAGGAGATTTCCTGATTTGGCATCACCTCTCATTTGCATGGTATGGTCATACCATTCTGCCACAAATGAGCTGACCATCGTTGTAATAGTGAGGACTTGAAAGTCCTCGCTATTAGCATACATCGTCATTCACTGTCTTCATTATCTTTTTTCTCACTTTCTACTATTTGTTTTATCATCTTATAGGTCATTCCGTATCAACTTATAAATTTCTATCCCCTGCTTTCTCCCAAATGCATGAAGTAATCCTGTATATACAGCCTTTTTCCCTAACTTTTGACACTTACTGACTCTGATGAAATGCATACCGATTATATTACCATCTCCAGTGCGGAAGCGCCGGAATTGTATTCTCTTATTCTGGAGCTCAAAAAGAATCACGATATGGAAAAGCGCATTCTGGCCTATGTTAAGGCTCTTTCAAATGTAAAATAACAAAAGCAACAGTCTCCCCGGTACATTGAAAACTTCTGCCATTTAACCTATAATACACATAAAATCAATTTTTCAAGAAACGCCCGGCCACAGGCAGGTAATCCATAATAGATACGCCAAACAAAAAGGAAGGTTGTGGAATCATGAAGATCAGCATGTGGAATATTTTATCGCGGTTAAATTACGACAATATCGTGTCGATGATCAAAGAAGGTTCAGAGACCATTGAAACTGTCCGCTGGATTGTTTATTCCTTTCTGAATGAAAAAACAGTATACGTAGGCGAGGCCAGTGTATTTTTCTATGGAAATCGCGATGGCACAGTCATTGTGCACAGAAACGATATGCTGTTGATTCCGGACAGCGATCCTGAAGAAGTCTTTAATGAAGTCTGTGCAATATTGGATCATTTCAGAGATTGGGAAAGGACTCTGGATATTTTACTGGAAAGCGAAAATGGACTTACCCAAATGCTTGACTGCAGTGATTCAATTTTTGAAAATCCTATGTTTATCTATGCCCCGGACGGAAAAAGTCTTGCTATGTCCTCTCATTATCCTCCGGAAATCAACTGGCATTGGGCTGAAATTCTGGAGAATAATGGTCTTTCCGAAGATCGGATGAAAACGCTCCGGGATCAGAGTAATCTGACACGTGTATTTAAAGATCTGACTCCTACGTTTCATGAATCAAAAATAGGACTGACAGACTATATCCATTGCAGTATTCTTGCCAATCATTATATGGCCGGCCATTTTGTCCTGTTTTCCATGCACAAACCACTCTCGAAGGAGGTCCTGCCGCTTTGCAGCATCCTCGTTTCTTATATTTCAAAATATATGGAGCGATACTATGCCAAATACAGTTCGACTTCCAGGTTAGGGGAGATTGCCTCCTCCATACTGAACAGCAATACATACGATGAGGAAGAACTTGCGCTTTTTCTCAGTACATTGAAATGGGATGCCATGGATACCTATAAACTCTTTGCCATTCAGGAAAACGTACCACAAGAGCCCGTGATGCTCAACAGAATGTACATCCGTCTGGCAGAAACTTTTGTGGATTCCATTGTTTTCTGCTATAAAAAGCAATTACTTATCCTGACAAACTGTACGAGAAACAAAAAAACGCTGGACTATAAAGAGCATCTGGCTCCTTTTATTGCCGACAACTATATCTGTGGTATCAGTCAGACCTTTTACGGCATTAAACAATGCCGGGAATACTACGAACAGGCCTGTAATGAGCTAAAGCGCTGTATTATAGAAAAGAACTGCTATTCTGATGCCACTACCTGTGGCTACGACTATATCTCCCAGCTTCACAGATGTAACCCTCTTTCCAGAACCTATGTACACCGGGGCCTGTTAAAATTGTATTATTATGATCAGGAACATAAAACACCTTATTATGCAACTTTGCGCGCTTATGTTTTCAGTGGCTTTCAGCCTTCTCTTACCGGTGTAATGCTGCATACGCACAGAAACAGCGTGAATTATCGTCTGGAAAAGATCAAACAGCTTATTGATTTTCAGGAATTTTATGATCTCATGCAGACTATGGATATCGACAAGCTGCATTTTCTTCATTTTTCCTTTGCCTGTATAGATTCCATGCCTCCCGCTCCGGCTTCTGAAAGGTCTGGAAAAAAGTAACTCGCTCAGCCCTGTATACAAATACATTTTATTTGCATACAAGGCTGTTTTTATTGTCTTAAAATATAAAAAGAAGCACCGTAAAAGTTTCTTTCATTTCCATGTATTATCCGTATACATTCTCTGGTTTTTCCGGAGCTATGTACGAATTTGCACAAAACCACTTATCTTTTTTTCATTTCTGTACATTGTGATTTCCTAAAAAAAACCATACGCTATATACATAAAACAACTCAATGGCCAGAGAGTTCATACAATCGTGACACCCCAAATTTTTATGCACATAACTACAGGAGGTACAGTATGAAAAGAGAAGCTTATAATCCAGAAAAAGAGCATACCGTTGTAGGAACTTATCCGGGCTTTAAAGGTATGGAAGACATTCGGCTCCGCAATGAAAAAGGCGAGTGTATCGTTCCGGATACTGACAGATTTTACCGTCCGATCCCTGTCTACGAAAATTTTAAAATGTTATTTCGTGGCGAGACACCTTACTGGATCCCAAACAATGGCTGGTTTTTCTGTGATACACAGGAATTTCGTCCCCGCCAGGGAAGAGACTGCCGTGCCCACCATCAGTGTCTGGATGGCGGTCCGTTGATCGATTATACCAAAGTGCCAAAGCTCCAGCACGGCTGGTTTGATCTACCTCTGGAATGGGAACCACTTTCCTGCGGTGCCACAGTCCGTCCCGGAAATCCGATTCTGGAGGATATGAATGACTGGAAAGAAGTCCTCAACTGGCCCAGCCTTGATGAAATCGATTTTGATGAAATGAAAGCCATGAACAAAGTCTATCTTGGCACAGACCGCATCAATCAGTTAGGTATTCATCTGGGATTCTGGGAGAGAATGATGTGCCTGATGGATGTTTCCAATGCAGCGATTGCCCTGGTGGATGAGGATCAGGAATATGCCGTCCAATCCTTCCTCGACCGCCTTTCCGATTTCTACTGTGAGTACATCACAAGAGTATCAAAGATCGGACGTATTGACAGTGTTATGATTCATGAAGACTGGGGAACCAATGCCAGTGCCTTCTTCTCTCTGGATACCGCAAGAAAGTTCTTTGTTGCTCCTATTAAAAAAGTTGTTGACACCTGTCATTCACTGGACATTATTTACGAGCACCACTGCTGCGGCAAAGCACAGTCTCTGGCACCTGCCATGGTAGAATGCGGAACAGATTACTGGTTCCCGCAAAGTACGATTAATGATGTGGACAAATTGATTGAAGATTTCAAAAATGACCACCTTACCTTTGCCGTAGGAAACCCAATCCTTCCAAAAGGTTCTTCCACCGAAGAAGTCCGTAAAATTGCAAAAGATTTCGTTGATAAATACAAAGATAAAGGTGTTTTATTCTGCGCTGACTCTTCCACAACCCGTATACCCGGACATGATCACAGTCTGTTCCCCATCTTCAGGGATGCCGTCTACGAATTCAGCCGCCAGGCTTATCAGGATCTTGATGTTCCGAAAAATATGGAAGATATGGTGCTTCGTCATCAGGCACAGTTCCAGATCTGAGCTCCATAAAAGGAGGACTTTATCATGAAGAAAAAAGGGGTTGCTGGCATTATTACTGCTATAGTAATTATGCTGCTTATGACTATTTTACCTACTAACGATCATGTGACAAGAGCAGGTTTGTACGCTATGGGCATTTTCCTGTCTGCCATCGTCATGTGGATCTGTGATTCCATGCCCATGTGTGTTACGGCCATACTTGCCATATTTATGCTGTCCGTATTCAAAGTCTTACCACTCAGCGGCGATGGATCTGTATATTATCTCTTCGGAGGTACTGCATTTTTCTTTGCCATAGCTACCTTTGCAGTCTCCATAGCCTTGGAGAACACCTGCGTGCCATTGAAAATCTGTTCTGCTATGACAAAGCTTTCCAAAGGAAACTCAAAAATTCTTGTCGTTGTATTATTACTGGCAACAGGCATTACCTCTTCTGTAATGTCAAACTTGTCCACCTGCATCATCTACATGAATCTTGGTCTTGCATTGATTCAGGCCAACAAATGCAAACCCGGAGAATCCGGTCTTGCCAAATGTCTGATGATCGGCATTCCCTGCTGTGCAGGTGTCGGTGGTCTGATCACTCCTGCAGGTACACCCGGAAATATTCTGATCATGCAACTGTTAAGTGAAAATACAGGCATCAATATCAGCTTTGCACAATGGATCCTCTTAATGGCTCCATTGGCCATTATTTCCATCCTTATGCTTGGCATCTGGGAAACCATCGTCTTTAAGCCGGAAAAAATCAGTGATGAAGCTATGCATGAGTTAAATGCAAAACTTGAAGAGCATGGCAAACTGACTGTAAAAGAGTGGAAAACCATGATCATTATCGCTGCTATGCTTATCTTCTGGATCCTGGGTACCTGGATCAAAGCCTTTGACACTACTCTTGTAGCTGTATGTGGTATGGTCCTGTTGTTTATGCCGGGCATTCAGGTACTCGACTGGAAAGAAACCTCAAACAGGATCAACTGGAATCTTTGCTTCACGATCGGTTCCGTAGGTGTATTAGTTGCCGGCTTGAACGTGACCGGTATAATGAACTATATTGTCAACCAGATTTTCTCCGGTCTGACAGGAATGAACATCATGCTTGCCTTTATCATTATCAGCTTCGTTGTCTGTATCATCAGAGCGTTTATCCCGACAGCACCGGCTATCGCTGCCCTGTTCGGAGCTCCACTGTTAGCCCTCGCCCCGGTTCTTGGCGTAAGCGCAGTCGCCCTGTTGTTCATCCCGGCCTTCTGGGCCTGCACACCTACACTGCTTTGGATCGAACCTATTTTCCTTTTTACCTATGGCTACGGTTATTACAAGCCACAGGATGTGTTGAAATTTGGTTCTGTTCCGACACTGATACTGATCGCCGTCATGGCCTTCCTGCCAATGTATGTAGGTATGCTTGGTTTTTAACCTGAAACACTAACTTAAGAATCGCTTTCTCAGCTTGCATAGTTTAGCGCAAAGACTGCCATTCAGACACCTGTAATTGATGTCTGAATGGCAGCCCTCTGTTTTATATTTACAGATTCTATTTTTTCATAAAATAATAATACTTCTATGCTCGTTTTTCAATCTCCTGATCCATCTGAGCCACTTTTTCGTCATCCAGTTTGAAAAAGGCCAGCGGAACCAGTGACAGCACGATAAATACGACTGGAAATGCACTGAAGATCAGACGGATATTTCCCTGCATGGCCGGTGTGATCTCAGCTGCTGCTGTATAGCCGACATAGCCCAGCACCGCTGTAATGCAGATACCCCGCAATGCGACTGCCAGCTTGATCGCCAGGGAGCAGAACGCCATGACAACACCACGTACAGCTTCACCAGTTTTGTACTCACCATAAATACCACACATGGAATACATACCCGAGGTCAGGCCATAGGACATACCGAAAAACAGCTGACCGGCAAACAGCATTGCACCCACACAGATAATATTAGCCGGAAGTATCAGCGTTGCCGCCTGACAGACAAGCCAGCCCAGCATACCGATCCAGTTGGTCTTTCTTGTACCATATGCTTTCATGATCTTCGGTGCTATCGTTCCACCGATGATCGCACCGAGATAAAATACGATCAACAAAGGACTTGCTTTCTTTGCATCGCCCAGAACCACACGGCAGTAATAACTGGCCAGCGATCCTGTGCCGATAAAGGCAATCTGGCGGATCGCATCATGCAACAGAAAAGCGATCAGCTGGGAATTGGTCAGAATACTCTTTCCCATCTGGACAAACGTTACCGGCTTGCCATTGCTGGTCTGTGTATCGCAGCCTTTTGTGATAAAGTAATGGATATAATATGTCACCACAAAAGTAAGACAGAATACCAGTGCCACCACCGTATAGGCAGGTACACCGCCGATCAGTCCCAGAAGTGCAGCGCTGACCGTAGGTACAAGCAGGGAATTCATGATCTTACCGACATTGCATCCAACACCGATACGAGAAGACAGCCATGCTCTGTCTGCCGGAGCCTGTGAGATTACAGGGATCAGATTCCGGTTGGCCGTCCAGCAGATATTCCATACAAAATGGCTGACCACATAGCCCACACCGATAATACAGCCCGCCGTCACATCTCCGCCGATCTTTGTAAAGCAGAGGACGAAAAACAGGGTAACAATCGGCGGACAGATCAGTAGCCACGGCCTGTACTTTCCACTCTTAAAACAGACCTTATCAATCACAATTCCTGCCAACACCGCAGAAACTGCATCCACGATTGCCGTAGATCCCGTGATCACACCGACAATCCCCATGGGCAGCTGTGCCACATCCGTCAGGAAAAATAGCAGAAACATTGTTTCCATGCTGGACATCATAAAGAAGCCGACCTCTGAGATGCCCCATACACGCTTTATTCCTTTATTCATACAGGTATCCTCCTATTCCTGGCATGCCTTATTTGAAACAGATTTTACTCTGTTTGTCGATTTCTTCCGAAACAGCCTGATATACACCTGGGAAAATGCTCATCGGACCACCGATTGTTGTACCTGGAATATAGTACAGCTTACCATTGTCCTGACAGGCCTTAGCTGTCTCACGTTCTACAGCTTCCATTGTCCAGCCAGGATAATCCACCTTGGCACTCTCGATACCTCCCATGAAGCTGATCTGACCACCATACTGTTTGATCAGTTCTGGAATATTATTGCTGTTCATAACACCCTGCCAGATATCGATACCCATATCAATCATATGCGGAACCAGTGTCGCTGCAAAGGAATCCGAATGATGCACGATCACCTGTACGCCATGCTCCTTATAATAGCCATAGACCTTCTTATATGCCGGTACATAGAATTCGGCAAACATATCCGGTGACAGGAATGTGGAGATTTGGCTGCCCCAGTCATCGTGATGGAATAAAGCATCCGGATGGTAATGTGTGCAGAATTCTTCTGCATAGGCCAGCTCCCATTCTGTGATAAAGTCAATCAGCTCATGCATGGCCTCCGGCTCTTCATAAAAATTAATCAGACAGTTCTGTATCTCCAGTAGATAATGACAACGCTCAAAAATACCCGGATACACCATCGGTGTTACAAAGTATTCATTTCTGTCTATCTGATCCACCATTTCCAGATACGGTTCCCAGGCAGCCTCTGGATATTTTACCTGCGGAGCTTTTACATAATCTCTCCAGTGCGTAATATCCTTGATCACGATTTTTTCCGGTGTGTGCACCGGAAATGCACCCGGTGTCCCCTCCGGGAATGACTGGGTTACACCCCAGGCATCCACGATATTCATTTCACCCTTGGCAGGAGCCGGATTGTTGGCAAAATACGGAGAATTTTTGACAATCTTAAACGCTTCGAACTGATTGACAAAACGGTCCGGATGTCCGCCACGGATAGTTTCAAGAAGATTCTGTTTTTTTGTAAGCATGTTGTATACCCTCCCATTTTGTAACTGCCGGCGCCTGCAGTCTTTGTGTTCTTGTTATTCGCAGTATATCATTGCCATACCGGGAGTATAACGGCGCAAATACCGAAAACGCTTTTCTATCTTAGGGCATTATGCACAATGTCGAATTCGGATTGCCATGCTATAGTATAGTTAGTTTTTTATAGACTTTTTGAACCAGAATCTGCTGCCGACATCTTTTTTACCTGTTTGACAGCGCAAAAGGAGTACATGATATGTTGCTTTCAGCCCGCTTTTTAATCGAAGAATGTATGGAAAATGCTGTCATTCACGGAAATTTCCCGACAGACCGCTGTTGTTTTTTCGGTGTGGCCTTTCTGGTATCGGATATGCCTATACAGGAAGATATGCTGTATCTTCTGCCCGATCCTTCTGTACCTGCAGAGCTTCCAGCTTCCTCTGTCTGCATTCTTCATGAGTCAGACTGCACAAAAATTGCATGGGAAAATTGTATATCTGTCCCGGATTCCTGTGATTTTCTGCTTCTGTTTAGTAAAATGCAGATTTTGTTCAATACATTCAGCCGCTGGTACAAGGAACTCTACGAAGCCTGCATCCTTGGCTGCAATCTGCAGGAACTTGTCAATATCACCGAGAAAATGACCCAGAACCATATCTATATCTCTGATATGAGCTTTAAGATTCTGGCCTACACCGACAAAGAGATCATGACCGCCATCAGTTCCACCTGGAATTATCAGAAAAAGTACGGCTATTATCCCTTACGCATCATCAAGAATCTGATCGATACGGGAGATATGGAAAAAATGAAACACTGCCGACATCCGGTTTTATTTCATTCACCCAACTTCGCCCTGCCCTTTACCTGCAAAAATATCTATTTTGCCAATAAGCCGCAGGCACATCTTTTTATCGTAAACTGTACCGTCCGCCCCTGCGCCCGGGATTATGTTATTGTTGACCAGCTGGCAGATTTTATCAACCGGTACTACTACCTGCTGTCCGATGCCCGGCCAAATACAACGGAGAAATACTATGAAGCATTCATGGATGACGTGATCTCCGGTGTGATTACCGATCCGGATATCATCGAAGAACAGATCCGCAGTCTTGGCTGGTCGCTGCCTTTTGAATACTGTATGGCAGTGCTGGATATAGCTAACCACGATAAGGCTTTTTGGCAACTGATCCGCTATTACATTGAAAAAAACTGCAGCTATGAATACTTCGCCAGTGGTGATTTTCTTGTCATTCTGGTTCTGTCCAAAGAACAGCAGGCACTACATAAGATACTGCAGACACTTTCTGCAAATTATTCTGTCCCCATATGCCTTGGGAACAGCTTTCAGGGATTTCTGCACCTTCCGGATCAATATACCATCCTCACCAGGACAAGCCGTATCGCCAGGAAATACAATCCACAGAAGCTTTTCATTGAAATGAAAGACTTCAACCTGTACTACCTGCTGGATTATATGCAGTCTTCTCCTCATCTGCAACAGATTTGCAGTCCGGAGATCCATACCCTCAAGACATACGATACCTTGCACGATACTGCTTACATGAATACCTTGTATACATATCTGACAAATGAATGCAATGTTGTAAAAACAGCGGCTGCCCTGCATATTCACCGCAACACATTAATGTACCGGATGAACAAAATCCACGATCTGATCAGCTTCGATGAATCTTCATCTATTCAGCGGCTGCAACTGCATCTTTCCCTGCTGGTTCTTAAGCATGAAGAGCTTTTGGATAACTGATCTATTCATTTGGCATTCTATCTTTTACATACATTAACAGACAGCAGATATTTGAATATTTCCCCCTGTACCATTTCTCTTCTTACTTGCAAAAAAAGGAATCGGTATTATGTCATGAACCTGACTCAATACCGATTCCTTTTGAATTTCTTTATCTTACGTTTTGTTACTTACTTCACATTCTGCATAAATACATCTTCCATACTGCACTGCAGAACAATACCCAGCTTTTTGAACGTGCCGTCCAGTGCCACAAACACCTCTCTGACCTTCTCCACTCGCGCATTGTTGCCCATATGGCCGATACGGATCACCTTGCCACCCAGCACACCAAAGGAACCGGCCAGCATGATATTGTAATCCCGTTTTACGCCTTCGAGGATTTCCTTATCTGTCGTACCCTCCGGCACCTCAAATACAGTGACTGTATTGGAAAATCCGCTGTTCTGATACAGCTTCAGTCCTGCTTTCGTCACAGCCTGACGGGATGCCCGGGCGATCGTTTCATGGCGTTTTAAGATATCTGGATCATCTGCAATATTATCGATCGCAGCTCTTAAGCCATAGATGTCACTGATCGGCATCGTATACGGAAACCATTTCTCCTCGTAATAGTGGGCAAAAGTTGTCAGGTTCGCATAGAAGGAAGCAACCGGCATTTTTCTTTCACGCATGGCTTTTTTTGCATCCTCACTGATCACGACAAAGGTCAGTCCCGGAGGTGCGGAGATCACTTTCTGGGAGCCGCCGCACAGGATATCGATCTGACATGCATCGATATCCATCGGCTCTCCAAACGATGCCGATACAGAATCCACAACGGTCAGAATGCCATATTTTTTCAGCAGCGGACAGATGGCAAATACATCATTTAACATACCACTCGGTGTATCTCCATGTACGACTGTGGCATATTTATAATCGTGATGCTCTTTCAGATACGATTCCAGCTCTGCCACATTGAGTGTCTCATGATAGTCTCTCGTGTACAGCTCCGGCTTTCCGCCGTACATCGTTACAAAATCGGCAAAACCGTTGCCAAAGATACCATTATCCAGTACAAGAACTTTATCCCCCGGCTCCGTCAGTGAAGCGCAGGCTGCTTCCAGCCCCAGGATGCCTTCACCGCCAAGGATCAGTGTCTCATTTTCCGTATGCAGAAGATGACTGATCTTTTCACAGGTTTCCTTATAAAACTCTACAAAGCTCTCATCCAGATCTGGATTTGTGCACTCTCTGCTTCGTGCCAGACGCACATTTTCAGCGACCTGTGTCGGTCCCGGTGTCATGATCTTATACATGTTTTCTTCCTCTTTTCTGTTTGCGATATTTTCTTATCTTTTTAATCCCATCTTTTTAGCTGCCATATTCAGGCGTCCGACAACGATCAGCACGATCACTGCGGCTACACCGATCTGTACCAGATTTCCCGGAATTGATGTTACCGGCGCTACCCAGTTGCCGTAAATCAAGCCTTCAGCGATATAATAACCAACCACCTTAATGATGCAGGCTACAGCGATTGCCAGCGCATACCAGCCAAATTTCTGATGTTCTTCTTTTTCTGTGATTGCGCCTACAGCATACCCCATCACACCGACGATGACAAGCGTAAACGGTGCCCAGGCTGTCCATCCTGACAGCAGATCAAACAGGCCCATACCAACGCCACCGGCGATCGCACCTGTCTTTTTGCCAAAGATGATAGCACCGATAAACAGCGGCACATTACCCAGATGTACCAGACCGCCATTTGCCGCGATCGGCAGACGGATGTTGATAAATGCAGTAAACACATAGGTCAGCGCAACAAAAATAGCTGTTACCGTAAGAAACTGAATCGAAGAAGTGCCCTGACTTCCTGCTGCTTTTGCATTTGTATTTTCCATAATAAAAATCCCTCTCCGTGTCACTTAGAAGATACGTTTCTTTGTATTTCGTATCCCGACACACTGTTCCTTTTCGGCACCTTTTGGAATCTGTGCCTATCATACACGCAAAGTGGACTTATCTGTATACCCAGTTTTTGCATTTTTAACCATGCCAGTTTGTTTTTCCGATAAAAGCACTGGGAAATCGGGAAATTTCTGATCCATTCGGGCAAAAAACAACCGGCAGGAAAACCTGCCGGTCACTTTTTGCATATTTGTGAAATACTTATTCTTTAACAGCACCTGATGTCAGACCACCCACGATATACTTCTGACCGGCCAGATATACCAGAATAACCGGCAGACAGGTCAGTACGATATCAGCGAAGATATACTGCCACTGGTTGTTACTCTTACCAAAGAACTGGTAAACAGCCATTGTCATCGGGAACAGCTTACTCTTGCTGGACAGATACAACGGTGTAAGGAAATCGCTCCATACCGTCATAAACTGCAGGATAAAGCAGGTTACCAGTGTCGGTTTTAACATTGGCACGATGATGCTGAAAAACAGTTTCACCGGGCTTGCACCATCGATCACGGCTGCCTCATCCAGCTCTACCGGAACCGTCATAACAAAGCTGTAGATCGTGAATACACAGAACGGAATCATCGCACTGGTGAAGGCCAGGATGATACCAAGCTTTGTATTGGTCAGCTGCAGTGTACCCAGTACTTTGATCAAGGTTACATAGTTTACCGGGAAGAACAGACCGCAGAGGACGAAGTAGTAGAGGAAGTTTGTAAATTTGTTTCTGCGGCGGCTCATGATATAGGCTGCCATGGCAGCACCGATCACACCAATAAAGGTAGCTACACCGGCATAGGTCAGACTGTTGATAAAGCCCTGTACCAGTTTACCTTTTTTGATAACTTCACCAAAGTTTGTAAATACCCATGTTGTCGGGAAAGCCAGAGACATTCTGGCTGCCTCGTTTTTGGTCTTGAACGAGTTGATCACGATCATATAGAACGGTGAAATAACGATAAGACTCAGGATAATACAGCAGAGCTGTTTTAAGACAGTGGCTATTTTTCTGTTTCTCATTACTGCTGTACCTCCTTCTTACTCATTGTTCGAACAACGAAAATACCGGCGATCGCGGTCAGGATCAGCAATACGGTATTAAATGCAGTGGACATACCGTAAGCACCGTCCGCATATAACTGGTAGGAATATGTCGTAACAACCTCTGTTGCATGACCCGGTCCACCGTTTGTCAGAACGTAGATGATATCAAATACTTTCAGACCATAGGTGATACCGAATACCAGGTTGATCATGATAGAACCTGTCAGCATCGGCAGTGTGATGCTCTTTAAACGCTGCCAGAAGCTTGCACCGTCGATCTGTGCTGCTTCATAATAGGTTTTCGGGATTGCACCCAGACCTGCGATGAAAATTGTCATAACATAACCGATACCTCTCCAGGCATCGACACCGATAACGGAACCCCAGACGATATTTAAGTCAGACAGCCATTTCTGCTTTAAGAATCCCAGATGAACGGCATCCAGGAAACCGTTTAAAAGACCTGTATCGTAGTTCAGTACGGATTTGAAGGTAATACCGATAATAACAAACGGCAGGATTGACGGCAGGTACAGGATCGTACGGTAAAAGTTTTTACCTTTCAGGCCTTCCTGCAGCATGATAGCCAGAAACAGCGCCGGAACCAGTTTTACAATGTTGGAAACGATCGTAAACATCAGCGTATGGCCGATACCGGAAAGATAGTTTTTATCGGATGTAAAGATCTCGATATAGTTCTGCAGTCCTACAAAGCTCACCTCTCCCATAGAACGGGCATTCCAGTCTGTGAAAGAATAGAAAATACCAAGAATACTCGGCAGCAGGAAAAATACACCGTACAGGACCAACGGAACGATCAGAAACCAATAGGGATATACTTTCTTTTTGTTCATGTTGCAAATACCTCTTTTTAAGGATGTTCAAAGTCAGCAGTTACAAGGTGGTCAACACCCTTTTTTATAACTATTAGCAAAGTTATGCCGGGGGTTTAAACCCCCGGCATATACATCTGCCTTAGCGGCGGTTCTCAATTATTTCCAGTTCTCGTCGTTAGCGACTTTAGCGCTCTCTGCACGGTTGGAATCCATGTTCTTCAGAACATCGTTAGCTTCCATGGAGCCCTGGCAGTATGCGATCATATCTTCACAGAACTTGCCCCAGGAATCGTTGGTATATTTTGTACCAGTCTGAAGTACCGGTGTCTGCTGTTTGGAAGTATCTACGCTGTTGATCAGCTCCTCTTCCTGCGGCAGCCAGTGCTGTTCTACGTTTTCATCGTTTACAGCGATATTTGTCCAGTTGGTGTGTTTGTCAAGGATGGACTGCAGGCTTTCTGTTGTTGTACAGAATCTGAAGAACTCTTTAACCAGTTCCGGATGCTCAGAACCTTTGTAACCAAACATGGTCGGACCAGCCGGGTTAGTCGGGTATGTATCGTTGTCACCCAGCGGGATCAGAGCGATACCGAACTCATCTTCTGCACCAGCTTCTTTGATAGCGGAGATCTCGCCCGGGTTAGCCATTGCCATAGCGATCTTTCTGTCTGCGAAATCGTTGTCCAGGTTAGCGTTTGTAGCGCCGATCCAGTCCTCTCCAAGGTATCCTGCATCAGACAGCTCTTTGAACTGGCCCAGAACTTCGAGCATCTTTTCGTTGTCTGCGAATGTAGCTGTGTTGTTGTTTAAAGCATCATACAGACCCGGCTGTGCTTCTTCGTAAACACCACCGATCTGGAAGAATGCCAGTGCCTGTACCCAGCCTTCGGAACCAGCCAGGAACCACGGTGTAACACCGCTTGCGGAAATCTTTTCACATGCTGCTTTTAAATCTGCATATGTCTTCGGGAACTCTGTGATACCGAGCTCATCAAACATTGACTTGTTGTAGACCATAACGTACTCCGGAGAGTTTGTCCACAGCTGCAGACCATACAGCTTGTCATTTGTCATGCAGGAAGAAAGTCTGGCTTCCGGAATAATGCTCTGCCATGACTCACCTGTCATATCGATACAGTATTTGTCCGGATCTACGATCACGGAATCGATAGCGAACGGGTTAGACTGAATCCAGAAGATATCTGCACAGGAATCTGTAGTCAGCTTGGTCTGGAGTGTATCGTCATACTGATCTGCCGGAATCGTCTGCAGGTCAACCGTTACATCGTATTTGTCTTCGAAGTTTGCAATGACATCATCCCAGCAGTCATTCATCCAGTCCTGGGATACCAGGATACTCAGCTCTTCGCCGGAGAAATCCTCTGTAGAAGCTGTACTCTCTTCTGCTGCGCTTGCGTCTTCTGTTGCGGAAGCATCGCTTGTAGCTTCACTTGCTGCCGGTGCTGCACTGTTTTCTGCTGCTGCAGATGAAGATGTGCTGCCGCAGCCAGCCAGCATACCTGTTACCATAGCCAGGCAAAGGACTGCGCTTAATGCTTTTCTTTTCATGTTTTCTTCCTCCTTTTACGTTACCGTAACCTTTCGTTTCATGTGCATTCATTATAGAGCTTCAAAATCACAAAAACCATGCACTTTTTGTTTTGGAATTTGGATATTTTTAACTAATATCGCATTTTTTTACACTTTTTTACCGTCAAAGCTACTATCGTATCCCGTTTTTTGATGCAGGAAAACCAAAAATATGATATGATAACCCGGAAAAACACCAGCTGTTTTATCCTATTTTATATGAAAAGAGCGTCCTGCCTTATGAAAAAACATTCCCGTCAGATTCATCTGCAGACCGTCTTTTTTATTGCCTTTGCCGGCATGGCGAGTCTGTTTTTACTGATCTTTATCATCGGTTTTTACCGTTACCAGTCCAGTATTCTGGTCTCCCAGGAGCTGACGACACTGGATAATCAGGCGACCTCCTTCCAGGCACAGACAGATGCCGAGATTGAAAAACTGGATGCGGTATCGATCAATATCAATTACAGTTCCACCCTGCGCCACCTGCTGGGTGAAAAAACGCTGTATCTGAATACCGTTCCCCTGGATGATTTTGCTGACCTGTGTACAACGATCAATGGTGTCGATCTCAAGGTTGACCAGATCAACCTGTATGATTTTCACGGCAATATCCTGCGGGTAGGTGAATCCACCACCAGGGACAGCTACCGGGCCGGTGACTACCCTTATGTTGACCAGATTTTGAAAACCGGCGGTCAGAAAGTCTTAAGTGAGCCTTACGGGGCTTATTATCTGCGCAAGCATTCCGGTTCTCCTGAAATGTATATTTCGCTGTATCGCACCTACAGCGACTCCCATTCCAACCAGATCGGAGCGGTGGAAACCGCACTTCGGTGCAAAAGTATCTTTCGTTCTGTCATTACCTACCAGAATAAAGCCAAGGATGATCTGTCTATACACATTTATACATCCGATGGCACCTGCATCTATCCCTATGATACTGCGAAAGAATCCGGTTTTTCCTATTATGATGCGATCCAGTCTTCGGATACTCTGCCCTATTTTGACAATCCGGATACCGGAAAAAGAGAGATCGTTGCCAGCGCTGTGTCCAGTTACACCGGCTGGACACTGGTGCTTTCCATCCCGGAAAGCCAGATCCTGACCCCCGTATACCGCATGCTCCGTCAGATGATCGGACTTGGTCTGATCCTTTTACTGCTCAGTCTGCTTTTATCCAGTCTGCTTTCCCATATGCTGATCCGGCCGATCCAGCATTTCCAGAAAGAGATCCAGACGACTGCACTCTCCACGCTGGACAAAGAGATACCGGCACCACGGGGATACCAGTACAAAGAGCTCTACGAACTGAACCAAAGCTTTTCCGAGATGCGTTCCAAGCTCAAAGTTTCCATGGACGAGCTTCTGGAAACCAGGAAACAGGAGATCAAATCCCGCAACATGGCTCTGCAGTCTCAGATCAACCCGCATTTTTACTATAATTCTCTGGCCAGCGTCATCGCTCTCGCAGAAAATGACCAGTCAGATGACGTTATCCGTATGTGCCGTAATCTGACAAAGATCATGCGCTATATCACCAATACAGAAAACATCGTTACCGTGGAGGATGAGATTAATTATGTCAACCAGTATCTGGACTGTATGAAAGTCCGTTACCAGAGCAGTTTAAACTATATGATCGATATCGACCCGGCGATCCTGTCGCAAAATATACCCCGCCTGATCATTCAGCCGCTGGTGGAAAATGCGATCAAATACGGTATCGATTCCGAGCCACCGTGGGGAATCGCCATCCATGGATACCGCATCGAAGACGGCTGGAAGATCGAAGTTATGGATTCCGGCAAAGGATTTTCCGATGAAGCACTGAAAACCATATGGGCACGTATCCACACAGCTGAAGGCCTTCTGGGACTTCCCGAAATGCAGATCAACGGTATGGGCACGCTGAATGTCTATCTGCGCTGGCATCTGTATGCCGGCGAGGATATGATCTTTGAGATTGGTAATACAGATGCCGGACATGCGATCGTAACAATCGGGCGCCGGATACACTGATCTGTTTTACCTATTCCAATCTGTTCTTTCGCATTTGCAGCAAAGTATGGTATGATATAGCTATGTATGCAGTGTTTTAATCTTGCATGCAGTTTGCGGAGGAAATACATATGGCAACACAATACAAGATCATCATTGCCGAGGATGAAGAGCTGCAGCTCAACAGCCTCGTTAAAAAAGTTGAAAAATTCTGCCCGGATTTCAACGTAGTTGCTACAGCACAGACCGGCAGTCAGGCACTTAAGCTGATCTGTGAAAAACATCCGGACATTGTGATCAGCGATATCCGGATGCCTGTTATGGGCGGTATTGAACTGATTGAAAAAGCCCGGGCGCAGTTTCCTGAAATGGAATTTATCATCACCAGCGGTTTTTCTGATTTTGAATATGCCCGCAGTGCGATCCGTCTGCAGGTATCTGATTACCTGTTGAAGCCGGTGGAACCGGAGGAGCTCGAAAAAGCCCTGCAAAAAGTGAAGCAAAAGCTGATGGTTCGCAATGCTGAGGATTCTGCTGCTTTTTCCGGAGATTCCGAGCACAAAACCTCCGAGCAGATCGCCGAAGAGCTGATGCAGTATTTGCAGCACCACTATAATGAAGAGATCAATCTGAACCAGATTGCTTCCCAGCTACACTACAGCTCCAGCTATCTGACCAAGATCTTTTATCAGCAGTACGATACCTCCCCCAACAAGTACATCATCAATCTGCGCATGCAGAAGGCCCAGCAGCTTCTGATCCACAATCCGGAGCTGTCCGTCCGCCAGATCGGTGAAACCGTCGGCTATCCGGAACAGGGCTATTTCAGTCGCATTTTCAAAAAATATATGGGTATGAGCCCGCTCGAATACAGAAGCGGGGCACCGGAATGATCCGGTGTCCCGCTTTTTCTATTGCTGTCATTGTATCTGTCTGATTACCCTGATACTCGTCTCTTACTTTTTATCCAGGATTGCGCTCATCATATCATGCGCCTCACGGATATCTTCTTTCCAGTTTTCCTGACCGACATACCACATCTCGGTTACAAACCGGCGGACGCCGATCTCCCATGCTGTATCGATCGTTTTCCGGAAATCGACATGACCTGTGCCAAAATGAATCTCACGGAACTTACCCGGCACCGTCTCTTTCAGATGCATCGCTACCGTATGACCGGCACCACTTCGGATATCCTCATAGACATCCGTGCCATATGTCACAGCAGCATTTTTCAGATTACCGGAATCCGGATATACCCCCAGGTATGGAGAATTAACAAGGTCCACATATTTCATGGCTTTGCCAACCGTATTCATAAACTCCGTTTCCATCGTCTCAAAGCCCAGCAGTACACCGGCCTTTGCCGCCATCATCGTCGCTTTTTTCAGATTTTCTCCAAAACGGGCCACCGTCTCCGGTGTGGAATCCTCATAATAGACATCATATCCCGCCAGCTGAATGATCCGGATGCCCAGATCAGCCGCCAGCTGTACGGCTTTTTCCATGATTTCCATACCACGCGCACAAATTGCCGGATCTGCACTGCCCAACGGATATTTTCTGTGACCGGACAGACACATACTACGGAAAGAAACCCCGACCTCATTCATGATCTGCAGAATCTCCAGTCTCTCCTCCCTTGTCATATCCAGCCGGGCCAGCTTGGCATCCGTCTCATCCACACTAAGCTCCACAAAATCATAGCCCAGCTCCTTAGCCGTCAGAAGCTTATCCCTCCAGGACAGTTCCCCCGGCATAGCTTTCTCATACAGGCCAATCTCATACATCTTCATATCTATGTAACCTCTCTATCTTCACCTTAATTTTTAAAGCGTTTCCATGCGCCGCCCTGTCCCAGGGAATCGATCACTGCCCGGTACGTTGCATATTTCTCCTCATAGACCTCTTTATACTCCGGTCTCGGCTGAATCGTCTTGGTGATCTTCACCGTTCTTGCCACAGCATCTTCATAATCCGCATAGATACCCGCTGCAATACCAGCCGCGATCGCAGCTCCCTGCGCACCAATCTCCTTGTCCTCGATCACATCGATCGGAATCTGGAACGCATCGGCAAAAATCTGTACCCAGACATCCGAATTGGCTGCACCACCGGACAGGCGGATACTCTTTGGTACCGGACGGTTTCTCAGAAGCTTCTTTACATGTGTCAGATGAGAAAATACGATGCCCTCATATACCGCACGAAGCATGTGTTTTTTATTGTGGTACGCTGTCAGACCGATAAAGGTGGCTTTGGCCAGCGCATCTTCATTGGAACCATTCAAAAATGGAAGAAAGATCACATTGGAATCCTTCGGATCGATAGATTCTACCCATGCATTGGTAATATCATAGACTGATCCGCCCTTTTCCTTGGCTTCTGCTTTCTCATAGCTCATCAGATTACGGATAAACCATTCCATATTTCCGGCGGAAGTCGGGCTTGATTCCTCTACAAGATAATATCCCGGCATGCAGAACATCGAATTCAGATCAACTGTACCGTTTGTAACCGGCTCTTTGGCAATATATTCGTTAATACTCCATGTACCGGCGATCATACAGAGCTTGTCCGGATCTGTCAGACCGGAGCCGATACCACAGGCATCCACATCAAACATACCGGCTGCTGCAGGAATACCTGCCGGAAGACCGGTCTTTTTGCTGGCCTCTTCTGTGACATAGCCGCAGATCTCAGCCGAATATTTCAGCGGAGGCAGCTTGTCCATGCACATGCCAAGACCGAAACAGTCCAAAAGCGCTTTGTCGTACTGTTTCGTATTCATATTGACCAGATTGCCGCCGGTAGAATCTGTGTACTCGGCATAGGCTTCACCCGTCAGCATATAGCGGACATAATCTTTGACGTGGAAGATATATTTTGTGTTTTCAAGGACCTCCGGCTCATGGTCTCGCAGCCATGCAAGCAAGGCTACCGGCTGGCAGGCCAGGATCGTCTGATAGGACATCGGATAGATCTTTTCCTTTGTGCCATCGGCTTCCCATTTTTCAATATATTCCCAGGCTCGCATATCGGTGGAAACGATACCATTATAACTTGGCTTTCCATCATACCCTACCAGGTACAGTCCTTTACCATGACCGGAAAAAGAAATACCCGCGATATCTTTGGGATCAATACCGCTCTTTTCGATCGATTTGCGGATAGCCTCTGCATTGACCTCCCACAGTTCGTTCATATCACGTTCTGTGTATCCCGGCTTCGGCGTGATTGTCACTGTCGGCACACTGGCGACAGAAATCTGTGTGCCATTTTCATCGAAAATAGCCGCCTTGGAAAATGTACCACCATTATCGATACCCATTAAATACTTCATGAAAAACCCTCCCGTATGTATGTAAATTTGCTTTGGATTCATACAGTCTCATTGTACTATATTTCACTGGACGGTACAAACAGTAAATGCAGGTTCCTATGGCTGTTTTCTTATACGGTCTCCCGGTGATATTCTGTTCCATCCAGATCTTTCCAGATAAAGGTACGATCTTCCAGCACCATATAGCCATGGGCACTGTTTTCCTTTGGAATCGAGACAGATCCCGGATTCAGATACAGGTTTTCCTCCCCGAAGGGCATCCACGCCGGAATATGTGTATGTCCATGCAGCAGGATATCTCCCTTTGCAAAAGGCAGCGGATGACTCATATTGACCTTATGTCCATGTGTCACATACACCAGTCTCTCACCCACCGTCAGGACACTGTAATCCGCCAGGATTGGAAAATCGAGCACCATCTGATCCACCTCGCCGTCACAGTTTCCGCGAACACATAAAATCTGGTCCTTTTTCTGGTTCAACATCGCCAGTACTTCCTTTGGTGCATACTCTTTGGGCAGATCGTTTCGCGGTCCATGGTACAAAATATCTCCCAGAAGAAGCAGTCTGTCAGCCCCTTCCCTGGCATACGCTGCAAGCATTTCTCTGCAGTAGTATGCCGATCCATGTATATCTGATGCGATCATCCATTTCATTGTCTTAAACCTCCTCAGGCTGTATCTTTTTATAACACTTTGTCTGGAGAAAGTGTAGCATATTTACTGTGTCTTTTCCAGTCGCAAAAGACATTACATGTATACGATAATCTGCAGTTTACAAATACAGTTCTGATACCTTCGTTATGAAAATGCAGATTTCCATTTTTATGAATCTGAACAAGATGCATCTTATAGTCCGCTACCAGATCCTGTAAATGTTCTTTTCCAGAAATGACAGCGGACAGATCCGTGTCTCCATCCACCAGTGATTCAGCATCAAGCACAGGCTGTCCATCAAAAAGCGCCGCATTGAACAGATCTGCAAAATGCTCACTGTCCTGCCAGAATGTTTTAAGGACAGCATCAGGTTTTAAATTTTCAAAAATGTTTATTTTTTTCGTATTTCATCTTAAAACAATGAAATCAAGTAAAAAAGCTGTCCATGCCGCATAACACAGCCCAGACAGCTTTCATCGTATAACTTATTTCTGTTCACCTTCCGGGAAAATGATCTTAAAAACAAAGAAGAAGATGATCATGGAAACTCCACCTGTGATGAAGGTAACTAAAAGATTGTAGATTGCCGGCGGCACATAGACCGAGGCGATCGGCATCCACAGATTGTTGAATCCATTGCAGATCAGAGAGATTACAACCCAGGCGATAAAATACCAGATGGCCTGATAAACCGGATTACCTTTACTCTTAAACGTAATATTTCTCTGCAGCGGAAAGTTGATACATTGTGCCAGGAAAGACCCTGTCTCGTAGCTGATAAAATAGCCGAGACCGCCGCCGATCATGACAGCACCACTGGCATCACGCAGCACATTGTAGCCCAGAAGACTCCAGGTAAAATCCACGCCCAACAGATGCATCTGTTTCTGCGGCCACATAAACTCCGTACCGGCAAGACCGGTTCCCAGAATGCCCGGCATAAAGGTAAATACCAGATACTGGAAGATCGTGACACCCATACTGAACACAAAGAAGTAAAAAATCTGATATACCCACTTGGCCAGCTGGGGATGCGAGGTTTCAAAACCACCCCAGATTTTCATCCATTTTTCTTTTATATTATTCATTCCTGTTCCCTCTTTTATTTTCCGGAAAGCTTATCTTCATAAGCTTTATTTGCTTTCTGATTGGCAAAATATCCGGAAATGATCTGTTTTAGTCCGCGGAAAACGTGACCGTTGACTGCTGTTACCATACCGTGCACCATGTCCATGCTGACAGCTCCGCCCGTCATCTTGGCAATACCGCGAAAAGGCATGTTGTAGATAAAGAGTACATTCAGATCCGGTTTGCCCTTTGCCTCACTCTTTTTCTTGATGTTGGTCAGGATTTTGTATACCAGTCTTCCCAGACCGCTCTTTGCGTAGTACAGCTGGCAGATCGCATCGTTGATCCCCAGCTCACCGGACCAGGCATTGTCCGGGATCGCATGCCCGAGAAGCTTTTCAAACTCAGCATCGCCGACTTTCTGTACCTGTCCTGAATAATAGGACGTCATCTCCTCCTTGCTGTACGGACTCTCGGCTCTGGTTCCTTCTCTCTCCACCGTGGTCTGCAGACGGATATCGGCTGCGCTGGCACCAATCATCACGTTCCAGCTGCCGCCTTCTTCTTCCCAGCGGTCTGTATCAACATTCCAGTAACGGAAGGTCTTGTCATCAAAGGCTATGTGCACTGTTTTTTTCTCTCCGGCCTTTAAAAATACTTTACTAAAGCCTTTAAGCTCTCTGACCGGACGGAACACTTGTGCATTGTCCAGTCCCACATACAGCTGCACGATCTCCGCACCGTCTCTGTCCCCGGTATTTTCCAGCGTAAAGCTGACACCGTCAGCCTCTGCTCTCAGATCGCTGTACGCAAATGTCGTATAGGAAAGGCCGTAACCAAACGGATATTTTACAGCCACACCGGCTGTTTCGTAGTAACGATAACCAATATAGACGCCCTCTCTGTACTCGGAATTTCTCTGGGCACTCGGGAAATTGGCATATGCCGGTGTATCCTCATACTGCAACGGATACGTTTCGTTGAGCTTACCGGACGGATTGACCGCACCGGTCAGCAGATTCAGCATCGCACTGGCTCCGGCCTGACCGTTCAGATAGCCGTGCAGGATCGCTTTGCAGCAGTTCTCCCATGGCATTTCCACGGCAGCACCGCCACTGAGCAGTCCGACAATATTGCCATTAACCTGCAAAAGAGCTTCCAGCAGACGGATCTGATTCTGCGGGATGCGCATATGAGTACGGTCCAGACCTTCGGATTCACTCATTTCGTCCAGACCGAAGCAGTAGATGACAACATCTGCCATTTTGGCAAGCTCAAGAGCCTCCTTCTGCAACGCATCGTCCTCTTCCCCGGTTCTCTGATAGCCGCGGTTGATACCGATTACCTGCAGATCATACTGCTCTGCCAGCTGATCGATCGTCTCCAGCTTTGTCGGATTGACCATCGATGAACCAGCGCCCTGATAGCGCGGTTCCGTGACAAAATCACCGATAAAGGCCACCTTTGTTCCCGGCTGCAGCGGCAGGATATGCTCTTCGTTTTTCAGAAGCACGGCACTCTGCTCTGCTGCCTTTCTGGCCAGCATATGATGTGCCTCTTTGTCAAAGGTCTTTTCTTTTCCTTCACTGGCTGAACTGAGTGTCAGTACGGCATCCAACAGGTGATCCACGCAGGCGTCCAGTTCCTCCATGGACAGTGTTTTTTCTTCGATCGCCTTTAAGATCTCGCGGGCGGAATCAAGTCCCGGTGCCGGCATTTCCAGATCAGAACCGGCAGCCACACCCAGCGCATGATCATTGGATGCACCCCAGTCGGTGATGACAATGCCGTCAAATCCCCATTCATCGCGCAGGATATCCTGCAAAAGATGTTTATTTTCATTAGCATATACGCCATTGATTTCATTGTAACTTGTCATAATGGATTTCGCCTTGCCTTCTTTTACGGCAATCTCAAATCCGGTCAGATAGATTTCTCTTAAGGTTCTCTCATCCAGCACAGCATTCATGGCCATACGGCGCAGCTCCTGGCTGTTGACAGCAAAATGTTTCGGGCACGCATATACACCCTGACTCTGGATACCGCGGATATAGGATGCGGCCATTTTACCCGCCAGATACGGGTCCTCTGCAAAATATTCAAAATTACGTCCGCAGAGAGGACTTCTCTTCATATTCAGTCCCGGTCCAAGAAGTACGTTGACACCCAGGGCCATGGCTTCCTCACCCAGCGCTTCTCCAACCTCTTCGCCAAGCGTTTCATCCCAGCTGTTGGCCATCGTTGCCGCTGTCGGAAAACAGGTTGCCGGAAGAGAGGCATTCAGTCCCAGATGATCACCGGCACCGGCCTGTCTGCGGACTCCGTGAGGGCCGTCAGAACAACATATGGACGGAAGCATATGGCGTGGGAAATCTCTTGTTTCCCATACATTTTTTCCGCTTAAGAAAGCGGCTTTTTCTTCCAGTGTCATCTTTTCAAGCAAATCCTGATGTTTTAACATATTCATCTCCTGCTATAGAAAAGATGGAACCGGGTACAGGTCCCGATTCCATCTTACCCTTTGTTTCCAGGTATCCGCCAAAACTGTTTGTAACAGTTTTTACGGTTACTTATTCAGCAGCCTCGGTTTTTGCAGTTTCTGCAGCAGCCTCAGCTGTTCTTTTTTTCAGTCTCTTTACCGCTAACAGCTCCAGTACGATCAGGATTGCTGCACAGATCACGTCGATCACGATCGCTGCGATCTGCCATCCCATCAGACCTGCGGACAGGTTTGCTTCGTCATATGCACGGCTGTTTACTACAGTGTACATGATGTTCTTGCATGCCTGACGCATAGCCTTTACGGATGTAGCGCTCTTTGTATCTGTTACATGGTTTGTCTCTGTATCGTAGGCAACCAGCATACAGTCGTTACCGTTACGGATCATACGGTCAGCATCCTGATAGCCGTATACACCGTAGTAGTCTGTCAGGGCAAAGCCCTTGAAGCCCCACTCATCACGAAGGATGCCGTTTAATACTGCGGAGGATGCCTCTGCCGGTGTTGTACCGTAGAAGTTGAAGGCTGTCATAACAGCTTTGGCTCCACCGTTCTTTACACACATCTCAAACGGTTTCAGATAGATCTCACGTGCAGACTGCTCGTTGAACCATGTGCAGAGCTGGTTTGTACGGTTGGTCTCCTGATCGTTCATGGCAAAATGCTTGATGTAAGCATATACGCCCTGTTTTTCGGCACCGATCACAGCGTTCATAGCGATGGCACCGGAGAGGAACGGATCTTCGGAATAGTATTCGAAGTTACGTCCTGCAAAGGCACTTCTGTGGATGTTCATAGCCGGTGCATACCATCCGGATACACCCATCTCGTCTGCCATCTTACCGATACTCTCGCCGAACTGATCAGCGATCTCTACATTCCATGTATTGGCGATCATCACACCGGCCGGGAAACCGATGGAACCTGTACCGGTGAAGTTGTTGTTGATGGAAGCCGGTCCGTCACAGTCGATGGTCATGGCTTTACCGACGCTTCCTGCTGCCGCTGTCTGATAACCGCCCAGAGCGATCATCGTATCCATATCAGATACAGTCAGCTCGTCAAGCAGGCTCTCCCACTGCGGATCATCGTAATCCTTACCGCGAAGATCAGCCAGAGTCACACCGTTTGAAGCACCTGTTGTCGGCATCTCATCTGCGTCATCGTTGTAATCTTCCGGATTGTAGTTGCTGTTGTTCATGAAGGCTGCTTTGTCAGCATCAGACATGGTAAAGTTTGTCGGAGCGGCTGTAGCCTCTGCATAATTGGCAAAACCGTCTGCACGGGACAGATATGTCAGACCGCCGTTTGTATCATCCAGTCTGTTCTCTGCTGTTGCAGCGTCTGTGGAACGTGCATTGTCACCATTGTAGGTGATCGTTTCAGCCACATCGTATGTCTTTGTATCGACAACGGTATGGGAATCTGTACGAAGAGAGATCTCATAGCTGCCGCTCTCCAGTACGTAAGCTTTGGCATTCTGGTAATCATAGGATGCCATATCCTCTGCTGCGAAGGAAACCGTCACTGTCTCGCTCTCGCCCGGCTGCAGAAGCTGTGTCTTGGCAAAGCCGATCAGGTTTGCGGAAGCTTTTTCGATACCACCATTGGTGTACGGCGGGTTGTAATATACTTCTGCAACATCTTTACCGGCTGCATTGCCCGTATTTGTGATCGTTACGTCAACAGAGATCTGACCGTCATTTACCTGAAGGTCACCCATCTTCTGTTCGAATGTGGTGTAGCTTAAGCCATAGCCAAACGGATACTGTACAACTTCATCGTAGTTGATCAGTCCTTCCGTAGCTGCTGTCTCATAGAAACGGTAACCAACATAGATACCGTCTGTGTAATTCACAAATGTCGGGTTTACGCCGTCTACAGCGAACTCGTCCATATTGTCATAAGAGAAGTTTCCAAAGTTGTTGTATGTCGGTGTCTTTGTCAGATCTCTTACGAACGTATCGCTTGTCTTTGCAGACGGATTTACTTCACCGCTTAAGATCTTACCAAGAGAATTGAAACCGGACTGACCGGTACCCGGGCACCATACCACACTCTTGATCTGGCTGTAATTCTCGACAAAATCAAGCTGCATGGTGTTGGCTGCGTTTACAACCAGGACAACATTGTCATAATCTGCTGTTACACGGTCCAGCATGGCTTTTTCTCTGTTTGTCAGCTCCAGATAGCTCTTGGATGCATCCAGATCGTCTTTCTGGTCACTGTAACGAAGTCCGGAAGAACCAAATGTACCGCCGTCCTGGAATGTATCCTCAACGTTCGGATCAAGGCTTGTCGGAAGGTCTGCACCCTCACCGCCGGAACGGGCAAGTACAACAACAGCTGTATCGGAATACTCTTTTGCTGATTCAAAGATACCGGCATTGTCATAATCTTCCACTGTCGGCTCCGGAATCGTCCAGTCCTGTCCCCACATACCTACGGTCGGGCGTGCTTCACGGAAGCTTGTGTAGAAGTTTACCAGATCCTGATTAACTTCAAAGCCTGCGTTTGTCAGACCCTCAAGCAGGGATACTGTCGGGTAGGCATCGGAAAGGCTTCCTGAACCTGTACCGCCGTATACCGGATTGGTGGATGACCAGCCAAACACATTCAGTTTTGTGCCGGATGCCAGCGGAAGTGTACTGTCATTGTTCTGCAGAAGGACGATACCCTCTTCTGCGATCTGCTCACAGAGTGCTGTGGCATCAGCAGATGTCTCCTCTGTGATCGTGCCGTTGCCTGTAGCCAGTGAGATCATACTGGACATCGGTCCGAAGCAGATCATGTTCACGATTACAACAACGGCCAGAAGAAATGCGATCCAGCTCTGTGCGCGGACAAATTTCTTTTTCGGTGCTGTCAGTTTGCGAACAGCAACTGTCACAACGATAGCTGCCAGAAGGACAACTGCCAGTGCGATCAGATACGGTTTGCAGGTGTTGAGGACGTTGATCACGTCATCGATATTGATTGCTAACATTTTCTCTTCTCCTCCCTGGAAATTCTTTTATGGCAAAAGCTTTACCATCTGCAGGCAGTATAACAGAAAAAACGGCGCTGTACGCTTTTACGCACAAACTGCCGTTTTTCTGCACAAATTGTTTCGTTGTTGTGAAACCTATTCAATTTTTATTTGTGGTTTTTGTGCAAAATGCCAGCAAAATCCACGTAAATCCAAAGTCATTCCTGCTTCATTTCCATGGGGATCAGAATTTTCAGCGTGAACCAGTCATCCTCCACGTTGATATTCACTTCTCCGCCGTACTTGTGAACGGTATAACGCAGGCTCTTTAAACCATAGCCGTGAAACTGTCCGTCATCCTTTGTGGTGACCGGAAGCTCCGTGTCAAACTGCAGCTCATTCTCACAGTAGTTTTCAAACCGGATGATCAGAAAGTTTTTCTGAGAAAAGGCCGACACATGGATCAGACGCTTCTCCCATGCACTGATCTTTTTTTCACATTCGATCGCATTGTCCAGTGCATTGCCAAAGATCGAGCAGATATCCATGACATCCATAAAATCAAAAAGCGTACCGTCCACCACACTGGTCATGGAGATATGATTTTTCATGCAAAACAGATTCTTGGACGTCAGAAGCGTATCCAGCACCTTGTTTCCGGTCTTGTTCTGTGCTTCATAGGTTTTGATCTCTTCTTCCATCCGGTCGAGGTAGGCAGCTCTCTTTTCCTGATCCTCCTCGGCCCGCAGTGCGATGATATGATGCTTCAGATCATGATATTTGTAATTGATGATATCCATGGCTTCCTGGGACTGCTGGTACTGCACATACTGATTATGCAGGATCGACTGCATACTTTCAAGCTCGTGACGTACCCGAAGATCCATCCGCTGTACATGGTAGGCATACATGATCGCAACACCTCCAAAATCGATCAGTGTGCGGACCGTACAGATCTGCAGCATATACGGACCGCTGAATGGTGTGGTTTTAAACACAAAACCCATATTGCTGATCAGAAAAACTGCCAGCGCGATCGTCAGATACGGAAGGAACTCCCTGTTTGTCACATGCAGCTCCCCCTCTGTCTTTGCGCATTTCCGGAAAAACAGTTCCACCAGTCCGTAAACTACGCCATAGATCAGGGCAAGCCAGAAAATATGGTAGCCTTTCGCTGTCATCCCGAAGACATAATAGCTGTAGCAGTCCATCTGCCATTCCAGCGAAGCGGCAAATTCTGCCACAACAAAGGCTCTGGCGCACATATAGCCGGCATCCTTTGCCGTCACATCGCAGCAGAGCCAGATAAACCCGTACATGATCCCGACTGCTGCCGCCATGCATAAGATCCAGCAGAAATTTTGCAGTCCCGTTGTCAGTTCCAGAAAGGCCGTCTGCAAAACCAGTGTGCCCGCGCAGACAGTATACAGTTTCCAGCCTGTGATCCTTCGTTTCACTTCCATAATGCAAAGCATACAGGCCAGCCACTCTGCCAGTGCCGTAAAGCACCGGGGTATATCTGCCATATACATCTGTAAAGGTACCTGTGTCATGTCTTTTCTCCCCAGTATTTTGTCAGATCCTGCATAAATGCATTAAGTCTCGGACGGCTGATCTGCAGCGACTGCCCATGCACGATCGCACACTTATCCCGGATGCCGTCCACATGCTTCATATTGATCAGATAACATTTGTTCGCACGTGAAAATCCGGAACCTGTCAGGCTTTCTTCAGCCTGCTTCATCGTTCCCGGCGATGTATAGTCCCCCAGAGTGCCGTGATAGATCAGATTGTGACCAACGCTTTCTACATAATATATATCTGAAACTTTCAGACGCACGATGCCGCCCTTTACCGGTATCGTGATCTGCTGGTCGTTTCTTCTGCTGATCCTGGCGATCGCCCGGCCAAGCTTCTGCGTAAAGGCAAAGTACGATACCGGCTTTAAAATATAATCCAGGGCATCTACCTCATAGCCGCGGATCGCATACTGCGTCATATTCGTAATAAACATGATGACGACCTCTGAATCGACCTTTCGTATCTCCTCAGCTGCTGACATACCGTCCATGAACCGCATCTGGATATCCATCAGGATAATATCAAACTGCGCCTTATAGTCTTCTACGATGCCGTCTCCGTCACGATATACGGTGACATCCAGTTCTTCTTCACAGGTTTTCTGGTATTCTTTCAGATATCCTGTGAACTGCTGCACATACATATCCTCATCTTCCACAATGGCAATCTTTATCATGTCATCCCCCTGCATCTTTTGCATGGTCTCAGTGTATTTTTCTTACCTTACCATACATACTTTTTCTTATCCAGCGTTTTTCAGATATTCTCCCACCATCCGAAACTCATCCTCATAGATACAGTTCGGCAATGTGCCGGCCAGAATCCGGCGGTGGCATTCTTCATAATCCATCCAGCGGACCTCTTCCACCTCTTCTTCCTGCAATGTCAGCATGCCTTCGTCCACCGGTTCCGTATAAACATACACCGAACTCAGCTCATTATCCTTAAACATCCGTCCGTGAAATACAGCTTCAAAGGCCCCGCGATGGATACCCACATAGTGCAGCTGTTCTGGTGTCACTTTAAGCCCCAGCTCTTCCTGCATCTCTCTGACGGCTGCCGTCAGAGGCTCATCTCCCGCCGTGATATGTCCGGCCGAAGAAATATCGTAGTCACCCGGATTGGAGTCTTTGAACTCACTTCGTTTCTGCAAAAGTACATCAAAGCCAGTCTCCTTTTTCCGGACGATCCACATATGGACAGTGCCGTGCAGCGCACCCTCACGGTGTGCCACCCCTCTCTCCTTTACGATACCACTCCTGGTGCCGTCTTCATTTAAAATATCAAAAAGCTCCATCGGCTGTCCGTTTAACACTGCCGATACCAGATGACTGTGACCGTCATACACCAGTTTGAGTGAAAAGAACTCCTTTGTCTCTTCCAGCAGCCGGAAAAAGATCTTGTCACCCTCCCATAGGTTTAAATTCCACACGTCATCCTTGTCCACCCATTCCAGCACACCTTCATCACAGGGGATCGCTTCCCCGGTAAATCCATTTGCTGTAAACAGATGCATATACTCTGTCACTCCGTCTCCGGAAACAAAGGTCACGATCGCACGGAAACGATAGTCTGTCAGCGTATAGCCCGTTTCCTCCCATACTTCCCGCAAAAGACATTCCTCCGGACTTTCATCTGCTTCGAAATGGCCACCGACACCGATCCACTTGTCCTTGTTCACATCGTTTTTCTTTACCACACGGTGCAGCATCAGATATTTATGTTCTTTTTCGATATAGCACAGCGTGCTTATGTCTGTCCTCATTTTCCCTGTCCTCTTTTATCTCTTTTTTGCCTCACGTTACAGTAGCATCTCTGTCAGTACCTTTACAAAAAAGACCGCCAGCACAACAAGCATCACCGGACGAACCGAAGCCGCACCGCCTTTTTCAAAATACCGGGCACCAAGATAATTTCCGGCGATACTGAACAGCCCTGCCGTGATTCCCAGAAGAAGCAGTACTTTTCCGTTTAACAGAAAGACTATTAGTGCCGAAACATTAGTCGTCAGATTGATCACCTTGGTGATGCCATTGGCTTCTTTGGTCTGCATATGGGCTACCCCTGTCAGTAAAAGCAGCAGAAATGTCCCTGTACCTGGTCCGTAAAAGCCATCGTACACACCGATACACAGTGCCGTGAGCATCGACAGCACCACCGTTTTTCCCTCACTTAACGGTTTCTTTTCTCCGATAAACGGCTTGCCCAAAAATATGTATGCAGCTGTAAGCGGCAGCACGATCAGTAAAATGATCCGGAAATAGAAATCATCGATCAGAAGTGCCAGTCTGGCTCCCCCCGTCGAACCGATGATAGCCGCTATCGTACAGAAAAAAGCCCTCTTCCAGCGGATATATCCACTCTTTGCATACTTTGCCGTAGCGATCAGTGTCCCCATAGACGAGCTCATCTTATTCGTGGCGATCGCATTATGTACCGGAAGCCCTGTGATCAGATAGGCCGGTAAAGAGATCAGTCCGCCGCCACCCGCGATCGCGTCGATAAAACCCGCTAAAAACACAAGCGGACAAACGATCAGAAACTGTAACACATGTGCACTCATTTTGTCTCCTCCTGTTGTCTGTGCATGCACAAACAGCCTGGAACCGCTTTTGTGCACATATCTTATGTTACATTCTATCACGTTTGTCCGCTGTCGTAAGCTTCTTTATACAGAATTTATCTGTTTTTTCTTATAATACCTGCTGTATACTGTGTCAGATCAGATCTGCGATATCGATATTTTCACCGGTCAGTCCGACATAGGCACCACCTGCCGCCTCCGAAGACTCGGCATGGGCCAGCAGCCATTTGTTTCTGGCTGTCATCCAGCCATCCTCCACATTTTTCACTGTAAATTCCGGCATTTCTGTATTCGTGCCCTTTGGCAGTACGATGATCACGCGGAATCCCTCGCCCTTTTTGGCGCTGCAGGGTGCATAGTGAAGGGTCGTTGCATATACCTCTACTGCCGTACCTGCCGGACAACAGAAAGCTTTTACTTTGGCTGTATCCAGCTTGTCATCTACGATATCATCCTTTCTGGCAACCAGAAGGATCGCATCATGACCGGCCGGTATATTGATCTCACTGTCTCTGTGGTATTCCAGACAGTTTAACTTTGTATTGGTACCGTTGCAGTAACCGATCTGGATCGGCATACCGCCGTAGCAGTTGTTTTCCAGATCCTTTTTCACCGGAAGCGCTTCCAGCTCATCATTTCCAGGTACATAGATCACGGCATCCTCCGGACAGGGAGATACCTTTTCCAGTGTGGCTAAAAGCTCTGTGTAATCGTAACCGTCTACGACACGGCCGTAGGGCGCAAACTCCGGATCTGTAACAGCATAAATATGAAGACTCATGTGTCTTTCCCTCCCAAAACATTTTCTTTTATTGTAGTCCTGTAAGGGGGAAAGCGTCAATTGCTAATTCCGCGAAGTTGTTTGTACTTTTTTCACAGAACACACCCGGTCTTCTGTCCATAAAGCAAAAAAGGCTTTGCAACATTCCGTTTACTTACGGCTACTTTGCAAAGCCCTCTCTTACATATTACGAAACCGTTCATACCGGCGGGCAACCAGTGTTTCCGGCACATACGCTGTATACGTTGAAAAAAACGTCTGCATCCGCACATCCATATCCTGTATGACCTCTTCGAGATTTTCCTCTGTCAGTTCTTCCGGTTCCGGGATCACCTGCTCGATGACACCACTGTTTTTTACATCCTGCGCAGTCATTTTCATCACACCGGCTGCCTCATCAGCACGACTGGCATCCTTCCACAGAATACTGGCAAATCCTTCCGGTGACAGAATGGAATATGTCGCGTTTTCCAGCATCCAGACCTCATCCGATATGGCCATCGCCAGTGCGCCACCGCTTCCGCCCTCACCAGTTACCACCGTAAGCACCGGAACCGTCAGTGCGGACATTTCGTACAGATTACGGGCAATCGCTTCTCCCTGTCCCCGCTCTTCGGCTTCCATACCACAGAAAGCACCGGGAGTGTCTACGATACAGAATACGGGCCGTTGAAACTTTTCTGCCTGCTTCATCAGGCGCAGAGCTTTACGGTAACCTTCCGGTTTTGGCATACCAAAGTTTCTGGTGATATTTTCTCTGGTCGTTTTGCCCTTCTGCTGCACGATCACAGTCACCGGGCGGCCATGAAAACGGGCAATACCGCCGATGATCGCAGCATCGTCACCGAAAAAGCGGTCACCATGCTGCTCTCTGAATTCTGTAAACAGCCGCTCAATATACATACCGGCCACAGGCCGGTCTTTTTTTCGGGACAGAAGGACACGGTCCCAGGCTGTCATCTTACTGCTTTTATCTGGCCGTTGTTCTTCCGGTTTTTTTGGTTTTTTCGTTTCCTTACATTCTGTGCTCGTGCTCTTTTCCAGTGTCTCGTAAAAAACATCCGTCGTGGTATCAGACCCAGCTTTGTCTTTTACTCTTTCGTGCAGTTTCAGATACCGGCCAAGAACCGCCTTCATCTCCTGCCTTTTTACGACTTCATCCACAAAACCATGTTCCTGCAGAAATTCTGCCCGCTGAAAGCCTTTGGGCAGCTTCTGTTTCATCGTCTGCTCAATCACGCGGGGGCCTGCAAAACCGATCAGTGCACCGGGCTCTGCCAGAATGATATCACCAAGCATCGCAAAACTGGCTGTCACACCACCTGTCGTCGGATCTGTCAGTACCGGCAGATAAAGAAGTCCGGCATCGCTGTGTTTTTTTATGGCCGCAGAGGTTTTCGCCATCTGCATCAGTGAAACAATACCTTCCTGCATTCTGGCACCGCCGGAGCAGCAGAAAAGAACTACCGGCAGATGTTCTTTTGTTGCCCGTTCCACCATCTGTGTGATTTTTTCTCCCACATTGTGTCCCATGCTGGCCATCATAAAACGACCGTCACAGATGCCCAATGCCGTCTCGCATCCTTCTATCCGGGCCTTGCCGGTCAGAACAGCCTCATCAAGTCCGGTTTTTTCCTGCAGATTTTTCAGTTTTTCCGGATAGCCCTTATAGTTCATCGGATTGACCGGTGGCATTTCTTTGTTCCACTCTTCAAAGGTACCCTCATCTGCGATCATGCGCAGTCTGTCCCTTGCCGGGACATGAAAATAACCGCCACATTTCGGACAGATATACCATGTTCTGGCATCCTCGGCAAGGATGGCCGCTTTGCAGAGATTACATTTTTTCAACAGTCCCTCAGGAATCACCGGACCGATATCCGTCTTTTCCTGCAGTTTCTCCTGCTGATTGATCTTCTTTTTAAATACGTTATCCAGTTTCATTTACACTCCCATACTATCCTCATTGTACATTTCTGAAGATCCGGTCGATAAACTCAATATCCGTACGTCCTTCCACAAAATCCGGATGCTGCAGTATCTCATATTGATAATCCACGTTTGTGTCCACACCCTCGATGATCACCTCACCGAGCGCGCTCTCCATCTTGCGGATTGCTTCGTTTCTGGTCTTTCCCCAGACGATCAGCTTGCCGATCATCGAATCATAATAGGGTGGGATCTCACAGCCACTGTACATGGCACTGTCCACACGGATACCTTTGCCGCCCGGCAGATGCAGTGCTGTGATCGTTCCCGGAGACGGTAAAAAGCCCCGGGACGGATTTTCTGCATTGATTCTGCATTCAATAGCATGACCTTTGATCTCGATATCCTTCTGTGTGATTTCCAGCTTTTCTCCCGCTGCGATGCGGATCTGTGCCTTGATCAGATCGATCCCGGTTACCCATTCGGTCACCGGATGCTCAACCTGAATACGGGTATTCATCTCCATAAAGTAAAAATCACCGCTTTCATCCAGAAGGAACTCGATCGTCCCCGCATTTTCATAGCCTGCCGCTTTGGCCGCACGGACAGCCACTTCACCCATTTTTTTCCGGAGTTTGTCGCTGACACCGATACTCGGGGCTTCTTCGATCAGCTTCTGGTGATTTCTCTGGATGGAACAGTCACGCTCTCCCAGATGTACTACATTCCCGTATTTATCTGCCAGAATCTGAAATTCAATATGACGGGGGTGCAGGATCAGCTTTTCGATATACATCGTGCCATCACCAAACGCTTTTAGTGCCTCCTGCTGCGCTGTCACAAACTGCTGCTCAAACTCCGCTTCGTTCTTCGCATCCCGCATTCCTTTGCCACCACCGCCAAGTGCTGCCTTGATCATCACCGGGTAGCCAATCTTTTCTGCTTCTGCAAGACCTGTTTTTACATCGTAAACCGGGTCCTTCGTACCGGGGATCACCGGCACGGATGCCCCGATCATTGTATTTCTGGCGGCCTGCTTGTCCCCCAGCCGGTCAATGATATCTGCCGGAGGGCCGATAAAGGTAATATGACACTTTTCACACAGCGAGGCAAAGCGGCTGTTTTCCGACAGAAAGCCAAAGCCGGGATGGATCGCATCCGCTCCTGTCACACAGGCGGCGCTTAAGATCCGCTCCATGTCCAGATAGCTTTTATCTGCCTGTGGCGGACCGATACAGATACATTCATCTGCCAGCTTGGCATGCAGTGCATTTTTGTCCGCCTCTGAGCAGACAGCGACCGTAGCGATCCCCATTTCCCTGCAGGCACGGATGATCCGCACCGCGATCTCACCTCTGTTAGCGATCAAAATCTTCTTCATCTTCAACTCCTCTGTTCTTTTGTATCCGGCCACATAGCATGAGAGACACAGACCGGACAGCTCTATCCGATCATAAAACTTAACTCGGCACTGACAACCACTTTGTCTTCGACCATAGCCACAGCCTCACCTATACCAAGAGGTCCTTTTTTCTTTATGATCCGGGTTTCCAGACGCACCTTGTCTCCCGGTACTATTTTCCCTTTAAAACGGCAGTTTTTAATTCCGCCAAAGTATGCTGTTTTCCCTTTATTTTCCGGCAGACTTAAAATCGCCACCGCACCGGTCTGAGCCAGTGCTTCCACGGTCAGTACCCCCGGCATCACCGGTTCACCCGGAAAATGTCCGGCAAAAAAGTCCTCCCGGTATGTCACACATTTATAACCGATAGCGTATTCGCCCGGCTCATAATCCTCAATATAATCCACCAAAAGAAACGGATGCCTATGAGGAATAATCTCGCATATTTCCTTTGTATTCAGAGAATGTCTGTTTTCTGCACTCATATTTTATCGTTCATACAGGTATTCTTTTTTAACCCGCATGATTTCCCTTTCTTCTGCTTATTATGCTATCCTTCGTATTTTTTCATAAGAATAGATGCATTGTGTCCACCAAAACCCAGAGAATTGCTCATAGCATATCGCACCGGTGTTTCCACAGGACTTCCCAGCGTATAGTCAAGATCACAGCCCTCATCCGGCTCATCTGTTCCCACGGTCTGGTGGATAAAGTCCTCTGCAATACTTTTTGCACAGACCACCGCCTCGACACCGCCGGCACCGCCAAGCAGATGTCCGGTCATGGATTTTGTTGAATTGATATGTACATGACGGGCCGCTTCACCAAAAGCCAGATGGATCGCTCTTGTCTCAAACAGATCGTTGTGATGTGTCCCTGTACCATGTGCGTTGATATAGGTTACTTCCTCCGGACGGACTCCGGCTTCCTCCATGGCCAGTGCCATGGCTTTTGCCGCACCGCTTCCGTCCTCCTTTGGTGATGTGATATGGTAGGCATCTGCCGTTGCACCATAGCCAACCAGCTCGGCATAAATATGCGCGCCTCGTTTTACGGCATGAGATAATTCCTCGAGAACAATGATTCCCGCTCCCTCGCCCAGTACGAATCCGCTTCTTTTTTTATCAAACGGCAGAGAAGCTTTCTCCGGATCCTCGACCGTTGACAGGGCAGTCAGATTGGTAAAGCCGGCTATTCCTGTACCGCAGATACAGCTTTCTGTACCACCGGCTACCATAACATCCGCGTCACCGTACTGAATGGCCCGGAAAGCATCTCCGATACAATGTGTTCCCGAAGCACAGGCGGTCACAACATCGGTACATTTTCCCATCAGTCCCAGCTGAATGGAAATATTACCGGCTGCCATATTGGAGATCATCATCGGCACAAGGAGAGGGTGTACCTTCGACGGCTTATTGTCCAGCACCTTTGCCGCATTTTTTTCCATAGCTTCAAGACTGCCGACACCGGAACCCACACATACACCGGCACGGTAGGGATCTTCCTGTTCCATATGAAGTGCGGCATCCGAAAAAGCTTCTCTGGCTGCAGCTACCGCATACTGGGAGAATCTTTCCATCCGTCGGGCGGATTTAAAATCCATATGGTCCTTCGGATCAAAATCTCTGACCTCTGCTGCCAGCTTTACCTTGTACTCTGTGGTATCAAATCTGGTAATGGGGCCGATACCGATGCGTCCGGCTCTGATACTGTCCCAGAATGTATCCACAGTATTGCCGATCGGCGTCACTGCGCCAAGTCCGGTGATCACTACACGTCGTTTCATCTGTTTTTACCTCCTACATGCACATGCCGCCATCCACCTGGATGACCTGACCGGTAATATACGAAGCGGCATCCGACACCAGAAAAGCCACACAGTCTGCCACATTCTCCGGTTCGCCAAATCGCCCCAGCGGAATCTGTGCTTTGAGTGCCTCTTTATTCTTCTCTGAAAGTACCTCTGTCATTTCCGTCGCAATAAAACCCGGAGCCACAGCATTCACGGTAATGCCACGTGATGCCAGCTCCTTTGCCGCTGATTTTGTCGCACCGATCACGCCTGCCTTGGATGCCGCATAGTTGACCTGTCCTGCATTACCGCTGATTCCAACGACAGAGGCCATATTGACGATACGGCCGCTTCTTTGTTTCAGCATAAGGCGGGATACCAGGCGCATCATGTGAAATGTTCCTTTCAGGTTGGTATCCAGCACGCGTGAAAAATCCTCTTCACTCATTCGCATCAGCAGGCCATCTCTGGTGATCCCGGCATTATTGACAAGGACATCGATCCTGCCGCAGGTATCTGTCACAGCTTTCACAAATTGCTCACACTGTGTGAAATCCGTCACGTCACACCGGTATGTATCGGCACTGCCACCCAAAGCTTCGATTTCCTTTTTTACCGTCAGCGCTTTTTCCTCTGATCCACAGTAATTGATGATCACATGCATACCGTCTGCAGCCAGCTTTCTGGCCACAGCTGCACCTATACCACGGCTGGCACCTGTAACGATCGCTGTTTTCTTCTCAGCCATACAGCTCCTCCTTTACTTTTTCAATATCTGCCACAGACTGCACGTTCCATGCCTTTACCTGCCTGTCGATCTTTCGTAAAAATCCTGTCAGTGTACGCCCGGGGCCAATCTCCACAAAGCGGTCCACACCATCATCCAGCATGTATTCCAGACTCTGCATGAAGCGTACCGGAGAATACAGCTGTCTGCAAAGCAGGGGAGATATTTTCTCCTGTTCTGTCACTTTTTCTGCTGTCACGTTGGTCACATAGGGAATCGTAAGCGTATGGCTCTCTACAGTTTCCAGCGCCTGTCTTAACTCTTCTGCTGCCGGCTTCAGAAAAGAGGAATGAAATGCTCCGTCCACGTTAAGCATCATACAGCGTCTGGCTCCGGCAACTTTTAACTGCTCTGCGGCCTCCCGGACTGCTTCCTTTCTGCCCGTGATCACGATCTGTCCCGGGCAGTTATAATTGGCAATCTCCACATCGGGAATACCGGCAAGAACGTCCTCGATCACCTTTTCATCCAGCGCAAGTACCGCACACATCGCACCAAAGCCTTCCGGCACAGCTGTCTGCATCAGGATACCTCTTTTTCGCACCAGACGGATCGCGTCCAGTTCTGAAAAACCTCCGGCCACAGCGATCGCCGCATATTCTCCGAGACTTAAACCCGCTGTCACATCCGGCTGTATCCCGTTTTCCCTGAGAACACGGGTCATCGCCAGACAGGTCGTTACCAGTGCCGTCTGGGTGTATTCTGTGCGATTCAGATTATCATTTTCTTCAAAGCAGAGTGTTTTCATATCCAGTCCCAGCACTTTTCCTGCTTCATCATACAGTTCAGCTGCCAGAGGATTTTTCTCATAAAAATCTTTTCCCATGCCAAAGCACTGTGCGCCCTGTCCGGGATACAGAAAAGCTACTTTATGCATATCTTCCGGTTCCTTTCAGCAGTATATCGGTTTCCTTTACCAGGGACTCTATGACATCCTTACAGCTTCCGGTATCCTTCACCAGTCCTGCACTCTGTCCTGCCATGACGCTGCCTGTCTTTACATCCCCCTCCTGCACCGCGCGGCGGAGTCCGCCAAGCGTCAGTGCTTCCAGTTCTTCAAAAGACGCACCCGACTTTTCCTTTTCCAGATAAGCACGCGTCATCTCATTTCTGAGGGTACGCACCGGATGCCCTGTGCTGCGGCCGGTCACACGCGTATCGATATCTTTTGCTCGCAGGATCTGTGCTTTATAGTTTTCATGTACCTGGCATTCCTGTGTGGTAATGAACCGGGTACCCATCTGCACACCCTCTGCCCCCAGCATAAAAGCTGCTGCGATACCGCGGCCATCTGCAATACCTCCGGCAGCGATCACCGGGATATCCACAGCATCCACCACCTGTGGCACCAGTGTCATGGTAGTACTTTCTCCTACATGTCCACCAGACTCACATCCCTCAGCGATCACAGCATCTGCACCGCAGCGCTGCATTCGCTTTGCCAGAGCAACAGAGGCAACAACAGGGATAACCTTTACATCCGCCGCCTTCCAGAGCTTCATATACTTCTCCGGATTTCCTGCGCCTGTAGTTACCACTCTGACTTTTTCCTCTGCAACCACCCGTGCTACTTCATCTGCATACGGACTCATCAGCATGATATTGACTCCAAACGGTCTGTCCGTCAGCTGTTTCGCCGCACGGATCTGGTCTCTGACCCAGTCGGCCGGTGCATTTGCCGCACCGATGATTCCAAGGCCCCCGGCATTTGATACGCCTGCTGCCAGATGATATTCTGCTACCCAGGCCATACCGCCCTGCAGGATCGGATATGTAATTCCCAGAAGTTTCGTTATCTCTGTTTTCATTATGCTGTCCTCTTCCTGTTTTTCTTTACGTTCTTACTGATGATCTTCGATGTATTTTGCCACATCACCTACGGTTGCCAGATTTTCCAGATCCTCAGACGGAATCTCAATACCAAATTCTTCTTCCAGCTCCATAACCAGCTCAAACAGATCCAGTGAATCCACGCCCAGATCCTCTTTGAAGGAGGATGCGGCACTGATACCGTCCTCAGAAATTCCCAGATGTGCTGCTGTAAGTGCAATGATTTTTTCTACCATATCTTTTATTCTCCTGTTTTCTTTATCTTTTTGTGTCGGGAACCTGTTTTCCATATAAATCGTATGCTTTGCTTTTTCGTCTTCTGTACACTTCACAGGCTGTACTACCATTCCAGCAAAGCAGCTCCCCAGGTAAGCCCTGCACCAAAGCCAGCCATAACAAGGGTATCTCCTCGTTTCAGCTTTCCTGCCCGGTTAAGCTCGTCCAGTAAAATGGGGATGCTGGCAGAGGATGTGTTTCCACAATGATCTACATTCATGGGAAACTTTTCCACAGGCTCGCCAAGGTGTCTTGCTACAGCTTCTATGATCCTGCGGTTTGCCTGATGAAGCAGATAATACCGGATTTCTTTTGTCTTTTTCCCGTTCTTTTCCAGTACCTCCGTGATCACTTCCGGCACTTTTCTCACGGCAAATTTAAAGACAGCCTGACCGTCCATCTGCAGATCATACTGCGGTGCGGTAAGATCATGGCCTCCGTCATGACGGCTCCTCATCGTAAGTGCCGCCTTTTTCCTTCCATCAGAATACACTGCCGGCAGATATTTCGGCCGGCTGGCTGCACGCAGGATAACAGCGCCTGCCCCATCACCAAACAAAATACAGGTCGTCTTGTCTTTCCAGCTGATCAGATGGCTCATACATTCGCTGCCGATCACCAGAGCTGTCGTATACAGACCCGCTTCGATTCCGCTGACTGCTGTATTATACGCGAGCAGGAAGCCGCTGCATGCAGCATTCAGATCAAAGCACACCGCACGGTCGGCACCTATTGCCGCCTGCACCTCGCATGCCGTACATGGCAGTATGGACTCACCGGAAATCGTACTGACAAGCACGAGATCCAGCATATCTGCTGTCATATTGGCTTCTTCAAGTGCTTTCTTTGCCGCCAGAGCCGCCAGCTCGGCACAGCTTTCATCTTTGGCTATATGCCGGCTTATGATCCCGGTTCTCTCCTGAATCCAGGTATCGCTGGTCTCCACATACGCAGTCCATTCTTCGTTTGACATCTGGTATTTCGGAAGCGCGGATCCGGTTGCACAGATTTTAGCTGTCATATCCTACACCCTCCTTTTTGTTTGGTTATCAAAGAATATACCTTTTCGTTTTGTCTGTCAAGCTTTTTGATAGTCAAATATTAAGATTTTCGATATTTTATTTTTTGTTTATTTTTCAGGAAATTATAGATATGCGCGATGATTTGCGTTACCCTATAGGAGAAAGGCAGACGCTGCCTGTATAGTATACTCTGCCGCATTTAACAAAAATACAGTACACCGCTGTACCTGTAAAAAGGAGGTTACTTATGTATACCGTTTCACAATACGAAGCCGAGATCCCGGTAAAAGAATATGTAGAAAATTATGTGGACGTACCCACCTTTGACAAAGCCTGTCAGTCCTGTCCGAACTATAACCATTCCTGGTCATGTCCACCGTATGATTTTGATGTGATCAGCAGTACAAAACACTGCATCTGTTTGCACATAAACTGACGATAGATCCAGCTTATCTCAACAAAACCTATACACCAGATGAGCTTAAACCTCTGATGGAACAGATTTTTTCCGAAGGCCGTGACGGTCTGTCTGCGAGAGTTTTTGCCATGGAAAAGGATCACCCGGGAAGTATCTCCCTGGCAGCCGGTGGAAGCTGTCCCAAATGCAACGGCCATTGCAGTCGTCTTGACGGAAAGCCCTGCCGTTTTCCGGACACTCTGCGTCACTCGATTGAATCTCTCGGAGGAAACGTCGGACTGACGATAGAAAAGCTGATGGGGCTGAAACTTGAGTGGATTGAAGAAGGAAAGCTGCCGCCGCATTTTGTGCTTGTCAATGGGCTTTTGCTTCCGTAATGGGAATGTCAAACCGGACCAGTATTGACAGGAATGACACCCAAAAACAGATGGATACTGACCGCGAACAGGAATCGTCCACTGTCAGTATCCATCTGTTTTATCTGTATCTGCTGCATTTTTCAG
>JAHZHB010000013.1 GCA_019420465.1 Lachnospiraceae bacterium | reverse complement strand
GCCTGCTGCGCGGTTAGGGGGAGATTGTGGGTGGAGGGATGGGAGGGTTTTGAGGCGCAGGGTGGCTGGTGCCTGCTGCGTGGTTAGGGGGAGATTGTGGGTGGTGGGACGGGGAGAGTTTTGAGGCGCAGGGCGGCGGTGCCTGCTGCGCAGTTAAGTTTTAGGAAAGAATTAGAAAATGTTTAGAGTTTTTTTGGGGGAAATGGTGTATGCTATAGGACAGATTAGATGATTATATTATGAAAGGAGTAATGGGTGGATGTGTACGGCAGCTACGTATCAGACGAAGGATTTTTATATGGGGAGAACGCTGGATTATGAGTTTTCCTATGGGGAGGAGATTGCGGTGGTGCCGCGTAAGTTTCCTCTGGAGTTTCGGTATGGGAAGGTGCTTTCTGAGCATTATGCGATGATTGGGATGGCGCATATGGCGGGGGGTTACCCGTTGTTTTATGATGCGGCGAATGAGAAGGGGCTTGGGATGGCCGGGCTGAATTTTGTTGGGAATGCGGTGTATCAGAAGGAGTGTGCGGATAAGGAGAATGTGGCGCAGTTTGAGTTTATTCTCTGGGTGCTTTCGCAGTGTGCTTCGGTGGCGGAGGCGAGGGAGCTTCTGAGGAGGACGAATGTGACGGGGGAGCCGTTTAGTGAGAGGTTTCCGAGTGCGCAGTTGCATTATATGATCGCGGCGCCGGATGGTTGTCTGGTGGTGGAGTGTATGGCGGATGGGATGCATGTGCATGAGAATCCGGCGGGGGTTCTGACGAATAATCCGCCGTTTGATATGCAGATGTTTCTGCTGAATCAGTATATGCATTTGTCGGAGAAGCAGCCGGAGAATCATTTCAGTAAGGAGATTGAGATGAAGCAGTACAGCCGGGGTATGGGTGGTATTGGACTGCCGGGGGATCTGTCTTCTACGTCACGGTTTGCGCGGGTGGCTTTTACGCGGGCGCATGCGGTGTCGGGGGATACGGAGGAAGCGAGTGTGAGTCAGTTTTTCCATATTCTGGGATCTGTGGATCAGCAGCGGGGTTGCTGTGAGGTGGAGGATGGAAAGTATGAGATTACGATCTACACGTCTTGCTGTAATACGGTGAAGGGCATATACTATTATACGACGTATGAGAATGGTCAGGTGACGGCGGTGGATATGCACCGGGAGGATCTGGAAGGGTCGGAGGTCGTAAGTTATCCGATGCTGCAGGAAATGCAGATTTTCCGACAGAACTGAGAAAGAGACTTGGTGTATGAAAAACTGATGTGCGAGATTTAATCTCGCATATTGGAAGCGCTTGGAAGAAGACTGGTCTTTGAAGCGAAAAACGTATGTGTAAAATGCAGAAAAAGTGTAATGTGCGGATATGACAGAAAAATTGGAGGGTAAAGGATGTACCAGGCGGTAAAGAGTGGTAAGGCGATCTATGCGGGGATTTCCAATTATGACAGGGAATCTACCGAGAAGGCGGCTGCGATCCTAAAGGAGCTGCACTGCCCGTTTATCATCAACCAGAGGAGATATTCTATCTTTGACCGTACGATCGAGCAGGACGGTGTGAAGGCGTATGCGGGTGCGCATGGTATCGGGATCATTGCGTTTTCGCCGCTGGCGCAGGGAACGCTGTCGACGAAGTATCTGCATGGGATTCCTAAGGACAGCCGTGTGAGAACGGATGGGGAAAGGCAGGAGAGGTATGCAGCTTGAACTGGCAAAGACGCTAAAAAATTATGATAAAAAGAATTTTTCGAAGGATCTGATAACGGGACTGATTATTATGGCAGTCTCGATTCCGATATCTATGGGCTATGCGCAGATCGCGGGACTTCCGGCGGTATACGGACTGTATGGTTCGGTGTTCCCGATCCTTCTGTTTGCGCTGTTTTCCACATCGCCGCAGTTTATTTTCGGTGTGGATGCGGCACCGGCGGCACTGGTAGGTGCGGCACTGGTGGAGCTGGGGATTGAGAATGGTTCTTCTGAGGCGCTGGCTGTGGTACCTGTGCTGACGTTTTTTGTAGCGGTCTGGCTGTTTGTGTTTGCGCTTTTGAAGGCGGGAAAGCTGGTCAGCTATATTTCGGCTCCGGTGATGGGAGGTTTTATCACAGGAATCTGTACGACGATCATTCTGATGCAGGTGCCAAAGCTGATGGGCGGCAGTGGCGGTACAGGGGAACTGTTGGAGCTGGCAGAGCATATCGGGGAGACGCTGCAGAGTATCAATGTGCCGTCGCTTGTGCTGGGGATATGTGCACTGGCGATTTTGCTGGTGATGAAAAGGATCATGCCAAAGTTTCCCATGGCTGTGGTGCTTATGGCTGTCGGAGCACTTTTGTCGGTATGTCTGCCGTTTGAAACGTGGGGAATCCGCACTTTGGACGCTGTTACACCGGGACTGCCGGCATGGCATTTGCCGGATTTCACGGCGATCAGTCTGAAAGATGCGGTTACATACAGTCTGTCGATCGCTGTCGTGATCATGGCGGAGACGCTTCTGGCGGAGAATAGTTTTGCACAGAAAAATGGGTATAAGATCAATGACAATCAGGAGCTTCTGGCTTTTTCGGCAGGCAATCTGGTGGCTGCGCTGACAGGCTGCTGTCCGATCAACGGGTCGGTGTCACGTACGGCGATGAGTGAGCAGTACCAGGGAAAAACGCAGCTGACGGGGATCGTAGCCGGCCTGTCGATGATCGTGGTGCTCTTGTTTGCTACGGGATTTATCGGCTATCTGCCGGTACCGGTGCTGACGGCGATCGTGATCTCGGCGCTGCTTGGTGCTACGGAGTTTGATCTGGCGCTGCGGCTGTGGAAGGTGAGCCGGAAGGAGTGTCTGATCTTTTTCGGAGCGTTTCTGGGTGTGCTGACGCTGGGAACGATCAATGGTGTACTGATCGGTATTATCCTGTCTTTTGCGGAGATGATCATCCGTACGGCGAAACCGGCGCGGTGTTTTTTGGGTATTCAGCCGGGACACCGGCATTTCAGGGATCTTGCGGAGGGTGATCAGATCCATGAGATCGAGGGTGTAGTGATCTACCGGTTCAGCAGCAGTCTGTTTTTTGCGAATGTGGATGTGCTGCAGAGAGATATTGAGCAGGCGATTTCGAAGGATACAAGGGCAGTGATTCTGGATGCGAGTGGTATCGGAAGTATGGATATTACGGCGGCGGACAGGATTGTCATTTTGCAGCGTACGTTAAAAAAACAGGGAATTCGGTTTTGCATAACGGAACATATTGCGGATCTGAATGAGCAGATGCGTTCTCTGGGACTGGGGTATCTGCTAGAGGAGGGATGTGTGCGCCGGACGATTCATGTGGCTTTGAAGGATATGGGGATCAACAGGCCGTATCCGCTGAAGGGTGATGTGGAAAATACGGAGCGTTCGGCATCCAGAAAGCGTGTGGATAACCGGGTGCAGGAGTTTGTCTGGGCGTTTGGATCGGATGCGGAGGCGCAGATTGAGAAGCAGATCCGGCTGCAGATCGAGCAGTTGAAGAAGAACGGGGATATTGAGGAGCTTTTGCATGGGCGCTGGGCGCATATGGATGAACTGGATGAGGATGAGTGGATTGAGCATCTGGAGGAGCATCTGAAGGAGATCGTGAATATTTCCGGAAAGGATGAGCAGACGCTGGCGGAGCATTTTGAGAGGCATCGCCGGGAGATCCATGAGAGGATGGTCAGGGAGCATCCGGAGATGGCAGCGAGGTTTAAGGAGAGGCGGCATTTGCTGGATGAGCATTTGAAGGAGAAGAGGCCGGAGGTGTATGCGATGGTTTTGAAGCATAGAGAGGAGAGGGAGTAGGGACGGATGTGGCGGTAAAATGCCGGGGATATGTCTGTCCTCTGCAAAATCCCGGTCGCTTGGGCGATGGTTCTAAGCGTACAAAAGTCGTGTAGTCATGGGACCGGATGCATTCGCTGCGTTTTCTGATGAAAACGCGGCTCAGTGCATCCTTGTCTGCCGCCTGGTAAGCGGCAGACACCCATGACTACACGGCTTTTGTGCGCTAAGAACCAGTCAGCCCGCGCTTTAGGGATTTTGCAGAGGACAGACATATCCCCGGCATTTTGCCGTCACATTCTGACTTTTGGGGAGATGGCAGGGTGGTAGGTGGTGAGGCGCAGGACGGCTGGCGCCTGCTGCGCGGGTAGAGGAAGTTTGGGTGTGAGAATGTGACGTAGGCAAAGTGAGGGGCTCAAAAATGGCATGGTTGCAAGAAGGGGCAGTTCTTCTTTTGTATGCATGTTTTATGAAGGCGGAGAGCTGGATCACAAAAGGATTACTGACACTGTCGAAAATGTAATGAAAAATTCTCCGATCGCCGGGGTGAAGATCAAATACGGTATTTATGAAGAAGTGGATAAGAGTCTTTCTGTATCTACCATATGTGATTATGCATCTATTGCAGCAGAAGCTGTGATGGGGAATTATGACTGTGATCTGGCTTACTATACAGAAGAAATGGCACAGAAGCGTATTTATGAGCAGATGATCGAAAACAGCTTTGAAGATGTCTTACATGATCAGGAGTTTGTTGTTTATTATCAGCCCAAAGTAGATAGCGTTACGGAAAAATGTGATCGGAGCTGAAGCCTTAGTCAGATGGAAGAAAGCGGACGGTTCTGTAGTATCACCAGGCGATTTTATTCCGGTTTATGAAAAAGATGGTCTGATTGAGCGACTGGATGAATATGTATTCCGGAAAGCAAAATTATTAAATATGCAGGTGCTGGCTGAGGGTGTGGAAACGAAAGATCAGCTGGAAGAACTGAGAAAAATGAAATGTGATGAGGTACAGGGCTTTTATTATGCGAGGCCGATGCCGGAGGATGAGTTTGTTGCATATGTAAATATGGAGCGTTGATGAAACACGTGGGGTGACAGGAAACGTCAGTCCCACGTGTTATTATGTTGAGCTGATTTATATAAAGATTTTTTAAAGAAATCTGGTATCTCTCTTGACGGCATGCATAAATGGTGCTAATTTATAAGTGTAACAGATAAATGAGATACTATTTATTACAAATAGAAAGGAAATGCTGAGCATGAAACCGATCAAAGAAGGTAAAGTACGTGAGATTTATGACAATGGAGACAGCCTGATCATGGTTGCAACAGACCGTATCAGCTGCTTTGATGTTATTCTGAAAAATGAAGTGACCAAAAAGGGTACTGTACTGACACAGATGTCCAAATTCTGGTTTGATATGACACAGGATATTCTGCCGAATCATATGCTTTCCGTAGATGTTAAGGATATGCCGGAGTTTTTCCGGCAGGAGAAGTTTGACGGCAACAGTATGATGTGTAAAAAGCTGGAGATGCTGCCGGTAGAGTGCATCGTCCGTGGCTATATCACAGGCAGTGGCTGGGCCAGCTACCAGAAGACCGGTGAGGTTTGCGGTATCAAGCTGCCGGAAGGACTGCGTGAGTCTGACAAGCTGCCGGAGCCGATCTACACACCGTCTACCAAGGCTGAGATCGGGGATCATGATGAAAATATTTCCTATGAGCAGAGTGTAGAGTATCTGGAAAAGAGATTCCCGGGTAAGGGACAGGAGTATGCCGAAAAGCTTCGGGACTATACGATCGCTCTGTATAAAAAGTGTGCTGAATATGCGCTGACAAAGGGTATCATCATCGCGGATACAAAGTTTGAGTTCGGTCTGGATGAGAATGGCAATATCGTGATCGGTGATGAGATGCTGACACCGGACAGCTCTCGTTTCTGGCCGGCAGATGGATATGAGCCGGGACATGGCCAGCCGTCCTTTGACAAGCAGTTTGCCCGTGACTGGCTGAAAGCCAATCCGGACAATGACTGGAC
>JAHZHB010000130.1 GCA_019420465.1 Lachnospiraceae bacterium | reverse complement strand
ATAAAAAAGGACATGATCTAAAGGTTCTTCCCTCTGTCTGGCTGCTTCAATATAGATCTTTAATTTTTCCTTGGCCTTTTGCTGGCCGATATAATCTGACAGATACTGCGGACGAAGCGTACCCTCGATGCGCACATCTTCCTCGGTGTACTCTGTCGTAATCATTCTTTTTTCCATATTTTTTAACCCGGTTTTTTCTACTTTCTGTTACCGCCTCTGGTTTATCAGAGCAGATTTTTCAGTGCCGCCTTTAACAGCGACTCAACATCCATCGTCTCATGTCCTTCTACTGCACGGACGGCACGCATGGCATCTGTGGACGGATATCCGAGTGCCGTCAGTGCCATTACAGCTTCACTCGACTCATCTGCCAAAGGCACCGTCTGTTCCTGCTCATGCGCAAGCTTCTTTTCAAAGGCATCCTCGAGGCTCATCTTGTCCTTTAATTCCAGGATCAGCTTCTGCGCCGTCTTCTTCCCGATCCCCGGCGCTTTGGCAATAGCCGCTGCATCGTCTGACAGCACGGCAAATCTGAGATCATCGGCGCTCAGAACGGATAATATGCCAAGCCCCGCCTTTGGACCGATACCGCTCACACCCAGCAACAGTTCAAACAGACGCAGATCATCTGCCGTCAGAAAGCCGTATAACAGGATGGCGTCTTCCCGTACATGCATATAGGTATGCAATTTAATCTCTTCCCCCACCCGGACATATCGTTCCAACACGGATGCGGGTGTAAAAATACGGTACCCTATACCCTGATTTTCCAGAACCAGAAAATTTTCTTCTATAGCGGCCACGATGCCTTTCATAAATCGGATCATGTTTTTCCTTCACTTTCCATGCGATTTGCTTTCTGACAGGCTACACGCTATAATATATACCTGTCAGGACATTTTCCTGTTACCACTGTCCTGTCAGAAATCCGCATACTTCTTTTTATATTACCTTGAAAGGGAACAAAATGCAATGAGAATTATAAACCAGAAGCTGCAAATTCCGGATTTTCCATTTTCAGTCCGTCTGTACGATGAAAAAACAGTCTATATAGATATCGAGACTACCGGTCTGAACCGACACAGATCGCATCTGTATCTGCTCGGTGCCATGTGGGCAGGCGAAGGGCAGGTGCAGCTGCGCCAGTGGTTTGCCGAACGGCCTTCAGATGAGGAAGAGATCTTACGTGATTTTTTCTCTTTCATCCGGGAGTTTGATCATCTGATCCAGTTCAACGGCAGCAGTTTTGATCTGCCCTACCTCCGTCACAAGGCTGCCTTTTATGAGATCGAAGCTGTCTTTCCTCCTGCAGTCACTGACCTGTACCATCTGTACCGTCCACTGAAAAATCTGCTTTTACAGGAGGATATGAAGCTTACACATCTGGAAGTCAGTGCCGGCTACGATCGAACAGATCATCACAGTGGTAAAGAACTGATCAAAGTCTATGACAGCTATCTGCAGACCGCCGATCCCGCTCTGCTGGCAGGTCTTTTACAGCATAATACCGACGATATCGTCGGTATGCTGTGGCTGGAAGCCTTTGACGGTCTTCTAAAGCTGCAAAAAGGATCTCTGTCCCCGGCAGACTGTCCCGTCTCGGCAGATCCACAGACCGGATATCTTAACTTCAGTTGCAGATACGATACACTTTCGCTGCCGCCGGTCACGGTGCAGGAAACAGATGGCATCCGCGTCACCTGCCGGAAAAGCCTCGTGACACTGACAGTTCCGGTATACGAAGGTACGCTGTATCATTTTTTTACAGATTATAAAAACTATTATTATTTTCCTTCAGAAGACCGTGCGATGCATAAAAGCGTTGCCGTCTATGCCGATCCTGCCTCGCGGATCAAAGCGACAAAGGATACCTGTTACGAACCGCATACAGGTCGGTTTCTGCGTACCTTTGCGCCTCTGGATCTTCTGATGTTTCAGACAAAAGAGCGGGAAGCCTCCCTCTGGTTTGTTTCTTATAAAGAAGCACTGCTGAAAGACCCGGCTTTTTGTTCGTTATATGCCGTTCATATGATCTCCCATCTTTTGTCGTGCTGACGTATGCTGCCGTAAGATCGTTACAGGGCTGATATCTTTCCTGCAAGACGGGCGGCTCACAGGCGTCATTATTGCCATACAAAAAAGCTTTGCCGGAAAGGCTCTTTACATTCCTTTTCCGGCAAAGCTTTTCTTCTGTTAAAATTTACGCATTTACCATGGCATCTGCGAGTTCTTCGAGTGCCTGTCTGCTGTCTTTGTTTAAGGTGGACTTGATCGTTACCTTTGGTCCTACCAGTGTGATATTTTTCATGCCTTCAAAGTAGGTGGTCATGAATTTTCCGGCCTGCGGAGCCCATGTACCATTCTCGATGATACCTACTTTGCGATTCTGGAAGTTTTTAATCTTTAAGTGATACAAAAAGTCCTCCATGCACGGGAACAGGGAACCATCGTATGTCGGGCAGGCTACGACCAGACGGTCATAACGATAGGCATCCTCGATCGCTTCAGCCATGTCACAGCGTGCCAGATCCATGACAGATACTTTTTCTGCACCTTTATCCTCAAGCATATGGGCGAACTCATCAACAGCCGCTCTCGTATTACCATGAATGGAAGCATAGGCAACGAGAATACCTCTGTCCTCCGGACGATAGCTTGACCATGTATCGTATTTTTCGATATAGTAACCAAGATTTTCCTTCAGAACCGGTCCGTGCAGCGGACAGATCATAGCGATATCCAGGGTAGCTGCCTTTTTCAGCAGAGCCTGTACCTGTACACCATATTTACCAACAATATTGATAAAGTATCTTCTGGCTTCACATGCCCAGTCTTCGTCTGCATCCAGTGCCCCGAATTTACCAAAACCGTCAGCGGCAAACAGAATCTTCTCTGTGGATTCGTAGGAAACCATAACCTCCGGCCAGTGAACCATCGGTGCCATCACAAAGGTCAGTGTATGGGCACCCAGGCTTAAGGTATCCATTTCCTTAACTTCCACCTTGCGGCCTGTCAGATCAAAGGTAAAAAACTGTTCCATCATACCAAACGTCTTGGCATTGGCAACGATCTGCATGGACGGATATTTCTCAGCGATCACCTGTACACTGCCGGCATGATCTGGTTCCATATGCTGTACGACCAGATAATCCGGTGTACGTCCATCAAGTGTACGCTCTACATTCTGCAGCCATTCATCGGTACCGCGTTTATCTACGGTATCCATAATGGCAATCTTCTCATCCATGATGATGTAGGAATTGTAGGATACACCGTTCGGTACCACATACTGGCTTTCAAACAGATCGATCGTCTTGTCATTTACACCTACATATTTTACTGCATCAGATACATAAACTTCTGTCATAATGCCTTATCCTCCTGTATATACTCTAGTCTGCTATGTCGTTTTCGCTGCATATAGCAAAATCAGGTTTCTTTTTTTGTCTCATCCTGTTGAAAAAAGAAACCTGATACATGCCACTGCGATATATTTATTTCAGTGTGGAAACTCTCTCGATGATATCCTCACGTTTCGGTCCGTTGGAAACCATAGTGATCGGGAAGCCGATCTCCTTTTCAACGAATTCGATGTACTTACGGCAGTTTTCCGGAAGATCCTCGTATCTTTTAATACCACGGATATCGCATTTCCAGCCCGGAAGCTTTTCATATACCGGTTTTGCATTTTTCAGCTTGCAGGTAACCGGGAATTCCTTTGTTACCTGACCATCGATCTCATAACCCACACATACCGGGATCTCGTCCAGATAACCCAGAACATCCAGTACGGTAAATGCCACATCTGTTGCCCCCTGCATACGGCAGCCGTATTTGGAAGCCACGCAGTCAAACCAGCCCATACGTCTCGGACGACCGGTAGTAGCACCAAACTCACCGCCGTCACCACCACGGCGTCTCAGCTCATCCGCCTCCTCACCGAAGATCTCGGAAACGAACTCACCTGCACCTACGGCGCTGGAGTATGCTTTACATACGGTAACGACCTTTTTGATCTCGTACGGCGGCAGGCCGGCACCTACAGCACCATAAGCTGCCAGTGTGGAAGAAGAGGTAACCATCGGGTAGATACCGTGATCCGGATCTTTCAGGGTACCCAGCTGTCCCTCTAAAAGTACCTGTTTTCCTTCTTTTAAGGCATTCCACAGATACAGGGATACATCAGCCACATACGGCTCTACCATCTTTTTATAGGACATCAGTTCTTCATATACACCGTCTACAGTCAGAAGCGGTTTGTGATACAGATGCTCCATCATGACATTTTTCTTGGTAACAACTCTTTCGATTTTTTCTTTCAGGGAAGCTTCGTCATCGAAAAGCTCACTTACCTGGAAACCGATCTTTGAGAATTTGTCTGAATAGAACGGAGCGATACCGGACTTTGTGGAACCAAAGGAAGCCTTGCCCAGTCTCTCTTCTTCATACTGATCAAACAGGATATGATAGGACATAACCATCTGTGCACGATCAGATACAAGGATCTTCGGCATCGGTACGCCCTGATCCAGAATGCTTTGGATCTCTTTAAACAGTACAGGAACATTTAACGCCACACCGTTACCGATAATGCTGGTGGTATGATTATAAAACACACCAGACGGCAGGGTATGCAGTGCAAATTTTCCATAATTATTTACAATCGTATGTCCGGCATTGGCGCCACCCTGGAAACGAACAATAATGTCAGCCTTTTCAGCCAGCATATCTGTAATCTTACCTTTACCTTCATCACCCCAGTTAGCACCTACAACAGCTGTAACCATAATACTTTTTTCCTCCAAAATCATAAGCTTTATCTGCCTGTGTCATTGTGCCAAGCATTGTTCTTAACACATACAGGTTTTATTATAAACCATCTTAGCGTTCTTGACAAGGGTACAATGCAAAGTGAAAAGGTTTAGATTTTCCATTCAATAGCAAGCTGGGTGCGAGTAGCTTCAACTTTAGAAACCAGCGTATCAAGTACGCGCCGCCTATCATCGAAGCTCACATCTTCCCAATGACTTAAATACCCCGTTATGCTATCGACCTGTGAAGAAGAAACAGAATTAGCGGTGAGGTCGGCAACCAGCTTTAACTGTCTTTGCCGTTCCGCGTCCAGTTCTTCAATCCGGCTGTTTGCATATTGCAACAAAAGCGGATTTGCCCCGGTCAGCGTGTCAATGAGCTTTTCAATCTCGCCCTCGATTTTGGCAA
>JAHZHB010000129.1 GCA_019420465.1 Lachnospiraceae bacterium | reverse complement strand
CCTGCGCTTTTGCCTCTTCACTGGCTTTTTCCTCTTTTTTCTGCTGCGCCTGTCTGGTCGCCATACTGACTAAAAGCCAGACGAGAAGCAGTACGACGATCGCTGCAATACCGATCACAAGCGATTTTTTATGTTTTTTTGTCATTTACTCTTTCTCCTGCTCTGTCTTTTCCCTGTCCTTTACAGATTTTCCTGAAAACTGTTCTGCCACAATTTACATCTTCCTGTAAACAACAGTATGTTTTATTCACCCTTTTCTCCGTCTGAACCAGATGACAAATCCGATCACGATAAAGGCGAGCGGCAGAACAAATACGCAGATCACTGTCCACGTATTTGCCGCAAAGGAACTCATCGTCAGATACTGTACCTGCAGATTTTTCACCGGAACGGCGCTGGAGCTCTGGGCATCATTGCACAGATAGTTGACTGTACTGCCGATCAGCTCGGCATTACTGCCGGATACAGATTCGTTGTAATCCTTGTCCATCACATAGCCGGTACTGTAATATACGATCCGGGTATCGACTTCATCATCCGTATTCGTATCCTCTTCTACCAGCATACCGATCGTAAACGGCCCGTCTTCGTCCCCGTTTTCCTTTACGGAAGTGGTCATATGAAGTACATCGGCTTTATTATAGGAAGAAACCGAGCTCTGCAGCAGCGGATACATGGAAATAGAATCTCTGTATGTATCCAGCGGTTCGATCGCCTGGCTCATCGGGAACAGCAGATACGAATGATTATACAGCTTTTCTGTGATCTGTGTATACTGCATATCCGGGATCAGACAGTACGGATACGTCATAAAATGACCGGAATCGCCTTCAAATACAACACCATCTTTATGGCTCAGGCCATAGTCTGCCAGAATCGAATCAAAATTCGGCATATCATAGATAGAATAATTGGATGTGATCAGTGCACTTCCGCCGGCTTCCAGATAATCTGTGATCTTTTTGGCCACATCCGCAGAATAATCCTTCTCCGGTGCATTGATCAGCAGAGCCGCTGCATCGTCCGGAATATCCTCAGCCAGCAGGTTCAGATTTTTCACTTCTACATTATTTTTGTCAATAGCATCGATATATGCCTGATCCAGCGTTGCTTCTCCGTTGCCGTTTAACACATACAGCACGGGAATACTGGTTTCTGTCACATAGTCGATGGCACTTGTCACCAGGCCCTCGCCATCATAGGCGGCATGCACACTTTTTCCTGTAGACGCATTGTAGGTATCCACATACAGATCTGCTGCATCGATCACCTTGTTTGTACGGGCGCTGGCCACGATAATACTGCCATTTTCCACCTTATCGTCCGTATACTGTGAAGTGAATCCGGGATACAGACCGGGATCGATCTGCTGCAATTTTACATGAGCAGAAGCATCGGCATACCGCTGCAGCAGCTTGAGGGTTGTATCATCTTCCTCCCCGTTTTCACAGATATAATACAGCTCCACATCTTCCGTCAGACCGCTTAAAAAATCTGTCGTTGTTTCTGTCAGTGTATACAGCTTATTGCTGGAAAAATCCAGCTGTGTCAGATCTGTCGGCAGGGTCTTAAGGATCACATTGATCATAACCAGAACCACCAGCGCGATCGCTGTGATCGCAATGCTGTAGGATCCGTTTTTCAGACTTTTCTTTTCCATGATACCTCTCCTCCTAGCTCCAGCGTCTCTTGACGATCGTCTGTTCTGTCAGAAGCAGAAAAATCACGATAACTGACAGATAGTAAACGATACCGTTAATATCCAAAAGACCGGCAAAAAAATTCTGCAGTCTGCCATGCAGATAAAAAACAGACAGAAACTTCTGGAAAGCGCCCTCTAAGAGCGGCCGTTTCAGCAGATATACCGCGCACAGCGCACCTTCCAGCACAACACCCGCGATACAGCTGGCTGTGGTATCCTTTGTCATATGATGCACGATCAGCACCAGAAAAACGACCAGGACCGTAAAAGCGATAAAGGAGGCAACTGCCGTATACGGCACCATCGTACAGATCGTATTCATCAGATAGCATAACAGCAACACACCAAAGGTCATGACTGCGGCGATCACTGCATTTTCTGTCACAGAAGACAGAAATACACCGATCGCAATATCCGCACAGCCCAGTAAAAAGAAAGCAAGCAGGGAAAAATACGCTGCGGGCATGTTTACAGGACCAAAGCTTGAAAGAAGTAACGGATAAAAGCACAGGATCACGATCGGAATCGCATAGATCGTTACAAGTGCCAGAAATTTACCGATCACGATATCCCATACAGACAGCGGCAGTGTCAGCAGAAGCTGATCGGTACGCTGTTTTTTCTCATCGGCCAGCACACGCATGGTCAGGATCGGGACAAATACAAGGAATATAAACTGCACATTGTCAAGTACCAGTTCAAACCGTGGTGAACCAAGGTTCAGATTCTGGTAAGCAAAGTAAATACCTACGGCTACGAGAATAAAGGCGATAAACACATAGCCGATCATGGATGTCAGATAGCTTCTGATCTCTTTTCGATATACGGCTGTCATCGTGTTTCCTCCTTTCCTTCTGCTGTATCAGCAGTCTCCTCTTTATCTGCTGCAGTCTCTTTTTTTGAAAACAGGCCGGTGTGTGTGTGTTCAACAGCATCCGTGGACAACGCTTCGGGCGTCTCACTTTCTGTGTTTTCGTTTTTCGTAACCTCCAGGAAGATATCTTCGAGTGTCACACTGGCATTTTTCATTTCCAGAATCGGCTTTTTCGCATCCGCAAACGCAAAAAACAGCTCACGTCGGATATCTTTGTCACCTTCGATACTGATCGCAGCACGGGTATATCCTTCCGGCGTCCCGGTAAGCTCTGTTTTATCCACATAATCTACTGTTTTCAGAACGTTTTCCACTTCTGTCCGGTCAGCATCCACCAAAAGCTCCATGCTGTTCTGTCCGGCAAACATTTTACCGAGATTTTCGGTGGCATCGGAAGCGACCAGACGGCCTTTATTGATGATCAGCACATAATCACAGACGGCACTGATCTCAGTCAGGATATGTGAACTTAAAATTACCGTATGCTTTTCACCCAGCGATTTTACCAGATCACGGATCTCTATGATCTGTTTCGGATCGAGACCGACTGTCGGCTCATCGAGAATGATGATCTCGGGATAGCCGATCAGCGCCTGCGCGATACCGACACGCTGTCTGTAGCCTTTGGAGAGATTCTTGATCAGACGGTTTTTCATATCTGTGATCTGTACAGTCTCCATGACTTTCCTGAGCATTTCTTTTCGCTCGGCCTTTGGTACTTTTTTCAGATCCGCTACGGTCGTCAGATATTCCCATACCGTCATATCAATGTAGAGCGGCGGAATCTCCGGCAGATAACCGATACACTTTTTGGCTTCTTCCGGCTCTTTTAAGATATCGTGTCCATTGATCAGGATCTCACCTGAGGTGGACGCGATATAGCCGGTCATCATATTCATAGTTGTAGACTTCCCGGCACCGTTCGGTCCCAGGAAACCATAAATTTTCCCACTTTCCAGGGTAAAAGAAAGATCATTCACAGCGGTGTGATCTCCGTATTTTTTCACAAGATGTCTGACTTCTATCACAGCTTGTATGCTCCTTTACCATATATTTGCACTGCCTTGCGCAGATGTTAACTACAGCCTGACTTTCGTATGGTCTGGTGCTTATGCCTGATCATACACTGACCATTGTTTACTTTATCATGTTTCTGTGGCTACTTTGTGAACCTGTCGGTTCAGCTGAGGGTTTTTCGTCACTGTCTGACCAGTTACTGAACTGTGCAGCAGATCTGTACAGTATAGCAGATTTTTCATAATTACTCAAAAACACTCAGCTGAAACAGCAGATACTTTTAACCGGCAAGCCTGAATGCCCAACCGGTATTGATACGCATAACAGCCAAAAAGCGCCTGCCCTTTCGGGCAGACGCCTAAAGTACAGTTTAAACTGTCATGCAGTTCATCCTAAACAAACACTGAATTAGAGTTTGTCAGCCCAATCTGCCATGTTGCCTTTATAGAATGTGTACGGGATACCTGTCAGAACGCTTGTTCCACCAGCTTCGTCAGCTGTTGTCTCGAAGGATTCCTCAGCGTACTCACCCCAAGCCTGCATGGTAACTTTCTCACCAGCAGCACCAGTATAACCGTCATTCTGAACAGCCATCTGGATAGCAGCTGTAGAAGCACCCAGGTGAGATACATCCCACAGCATCATGAACGGGCAAACAAAGTCAAGAGCGTTGTCAGAATCAGAAGCCGGCATATACGGTTTCATCTCGCTCGGAAGACCAAGACCTGTTACCTTGATGTCAGAACCAGCAGATTTCATAACCTCAGCTGCAGCTGCGATACCAACTGTTGTCGGGGAAATGATAACGTCTACTTTGTTCTCGCTTAAGAATGCCTGAGCCTGCTGTGTGGATTTTGTAGCCTCATCATCACCGTATTTCTTATCCAGCTCCGGATTTACTTTACCAGCGTAGATGTCTTTGGACAGCTCTTTTTCCATCTCAGCGATCCAGCCGTTCTGTACCGGTGTATCGATACCAGCGGAAAGAACACCGATGTTGATCGGATCACCACTGTAGTTAGCCAGTGCTGTCTCAACGGATTTTGTCATGTCGGAATCAGACGGATCGAAATCCATACCGCAAACGATCATAACGGCTGCACGAACCTGCATAGCACCGATATCTGCGGAAGATGCCTGATTGTTGTGTGTTACACGATAGTCAGCAGATGCTGCGGAGTCAACGGATACGATCGGTACTTTCTGGCTCTGAGCTTTTGCAAATACCTCATCAAATCCTGTATCACCGTTTGTGGAGATAGAAATGGATTTGCAGCCTTTTGTCAGGGCTTCATCGATCAGCTGTACCTGAGCGGCTACTGTTGTCTCTGCCGGGGATTTCTCCTCAGAAGACTCACCAACCTGATCCATGTAGCTCTTGAAACCGTCGTACATGATAACACCGAAAGCGTTACCTACGGATTTGAACATGAATACATGGTTTCCACCGTTGCTTGTAGTAGCTGCTGCTTCGTCTGCACCACTTGCTGCCGGAGCTGCGCTCTCAGCTGCTGCGCTGCCGCTTGTCTCAGCCGGTGTGGATGTAGCTGGTGCAGAAGAGCTTCCGCCGCATCCTGCAAGTGTTGTTGCTGCCATAGCACCTACAAGACCAAGTGCCATGAACTTGTTCAGTTTTTTCATACTTTTCTTCCTCCTTTAGGATATGTGTATATAAACCTTTTGTTTATATCGACGAGTAGATAGTAGCATATAACCGATTATTTGGCAAATATATCTTTAAAAATTGTGTATTATGTATATACTTTCATTTTTTTTTGGATATATTTGCCAAATCGTATGTACTTTTTATTTGGCAAATCTTTCTTTTGCTTTCTTCTCATCAGCCTGCTGATCAGCCCAGAACTGTGCACTCTTCTCCTTGCACTCTTTCTGTGCTGCAGTGATCTCAGCCTGCAGCTTCTGGATCTTGTCAGCGTTGCCGCCGGCTTTCTGCAGCTTTTTGATCTCTTTCTTATGCTCTTTGACAAGCTCAGCTGTTCTGTCGTTGACAGCTTCGATGTTCTTATTATTGTGATATACCAGACGCAGCTTGATATCTTTAATCATCTGTCTGTTGACCGTAGATACCAGGATCGTCAGGATCAGGATAACACCGATAAAGATCTTCTTGGTGTTCGGGTCGATACCGATCAGACCAAGTACGAAGATCAGGAAGGACATGATAAAGGTAGCGATCATCGGACCGTACATCTTACCTTTACCACCACTGGTGGATACACCACCCAGTACAGCTGTAGCGATAGCTGTCATCTCATAACCGGTAGCCATGGAGGAGGAAATACCACCACCCATACGACCGATGAAGAAGATGGAACCGATACCGGCCATGAAGCCCATGAGGATGAAGACTTCCATTTTTACACGGAACACACTGATACCGGAATATGTAGCACATGTCGGGTTGTTACCAACGATGTAGACTTTACGTCCGAACGGGGATTTGTGCAGTACAAAGCACAGAATCGCACCCATGATCAGGAAAAGCAGCATGCTCAGCGGGACCACACCACCGATATTGTACCAGCCGATCTTGTTGTACCATGCCGGGAAGTTCTTCAGGGAATTCTCACCCAGAACGATCTCAGCGATACCACGGAACAGCATGGATGTGGAAATCGTTGTGATAACGGCCGGCATCTTGAAGAATGCGACACAGAAACCATTGAACGCACCACACAGCATACAGGTAAGGATACCTGCGATCACACAAACGATGGACGGAATACCTGCATCCATCATCAGACCTGTCACCATACCGCCAAGAACGATCTGAGCGGCAACGGATACATCGATATCACCCAACAGCAGGATAAATACCATACCCAGGACAAGCGGTGAACTGTCGAAACCGGAGTTGATGATGGTCTGGATGGTACCAGCCTGGAAAAACAGCTGCGGTTCGAAGATCAGAAGAACCAGATTCAGAAGAATCAGGATATATACAAGGATCATTTCCCATTTAACAAGGAATTTGGATAATACGAAACCTTCTTTTACAGAAAGGTCTCTGTCGTAATTACTTCCTGGCATTAGATCAAAGCACCCCTTTCTTTCAGAGCACGTTTCTCAGCAGTAAGCTCTGTGAAATAGTTGATAATTACGGCTACGATGATGATACCACCCTGCAGGGCCTTCTGCCATACGCTCATACCCGGAATCATACTGATGAAGTTGGTAACTACGCACATGATCAGTACACCGATGGCCACACCGTCCATACGGCCTTTACCACCATTGATGGAAACACCACCCAGTACACAGATCGCAATGGCTGTCATCTCGAAACCATCTGCCATACCGTAGTAACCGATAGCGTAGTTTGCTGTGTAGAGCATACCGGCAAGACCTGCCAGAGCACCACAGATCACAAAAGCATAGAAAGTTACAACCGGCTCTTTGATACCGGCAACAGCGGAAGACTCACGGCTGGTACCGATAGCATAGATACGTCTGCCCGGTGCACTATAGCCAAGGAACAGACCAACCACGATCATAACGATCACAGCAATCCATACGATAGCGGATACACCGAAGATCTTTGTGATGGCAAATGCACGGTAGCTGTCCAGATAGGAAGCAGCGAACCACCACTGTCCACCGGATACGGCGAAAGCCAGACCACGGAAGATATACATGGTACCTAAGGTACAGATCATCGGAACCATGTGCAGGAATCCTACCAGAGCACCGTTTAAGGCACCACACAGAGCACCGAGAACGATAGCTAAAAGGAACCATACAATACCCGGTACACCCGGATTAGAGCAGGAAAGTGATGTTGTCACGATACCTACAAAAGCCAGTGTGGAAGCGATAGAGATATCGATACCACTGGTCAGAATAACCACCATCTCAGCGACAGCCAGCAGAGCGTATACAGAGTTGTTCTGCAGCATGTTCAGCATGGACATGGGAGTGAACATACCCGGTGTCAGGATACGCGCCAGGATCAGAAGAAGGATCAGCACGACAACCAGACCGGTATTACGGGACTGTAATAACTTTTTCATTACTTGTCTCCTCCTTTCTTCTCTTTCAGGGAAGCTTCCAGGATCATTTCCTGTGTCAGGTTCTTCATATCGGTGAATTCAGCTGTTACACGGCCGCTCTTCATAACAACAACACGGTCAGCCACACCTAAAACCTCCGGCATCTCGGAAGATACCATGATGATTGCATAGCCATTGCATGCCAGCTCATTCATGATCTCATAGATGGAGTACTTGGCACCTACGTCGATACCCTTTGTCGGCTCATCCATGATCAGGACTTTCTGTTCTGCGGAAAGCATCTTGGCAACAACGACCTTCTGCTGGTTACCACCGGACAGAGAGCTCGGCGGAGCTGTGATATCGTTGGCTTTCAGCTGGATCTTTTTACAGAGCTTGATAGCATTGTCCATCTCGGCATTGACATCAAGCTTTCCGGCTTTTGTAAACTGTTTCATCGTTGCGGAAGAAACGTTCTGGTAGATCGGCAGCTCGTTGATCAGACCTTCTGTCTGTCTGTTCTCCGGCAGAAGACCGATACCAAGCTTTAATGCATCGATCGGGCTCTTGATATTGACCTTTTTGCCTTCGAGACGGATCTCACCGCTGTCCGGCTGCATGATACCGTAGATATTCTGGCAGACCTCTGTACGTCCGGCACCAACCAGACCTGTCAGAGCCAGGATCTCACCACGGCGTACGTTGAAGGATACGTTTTTGAAGTAACCCTCTTTGGAAATATCATCGACTTCGAGAACAACATCTCCGATCTTGGCTGTTTTTTCCGGATACATGGCTGTCAGCTCACGGCCTACCATGGCTTTTACCAGGTCAGCGTTCGTAATCTTATCAACATCCCAGCAGCCAACATATGTAGAGTCACGGAATACAGTAACTCGTGAACACAGCTCGTACATATCCTCAAAACGGTGTGTGATGAAGATAATGGATACACCCTTGTCACGAAGATCCTTGGCGATACGGTACAGCTGCAGACATTCATTTCTTGTCAGGGAAGCTGTCGGCTCATCCATGATCAGGATACGTGCGTCACGGGAAAGTGCTTTGGCGATCTCGACCAGCTGCTGTGCAGCTACGGAAAGAGTTCCCATCGGCTTGTTGACGTCGATCTCTTTGCTCAGAGGCTCGATCAGCTCTTTTGCACGTTTTCTCATGGCCTTCCAGTCATAGATGCCAAATTTATTTTTGATTTCCTGACCCATGAAGATATTCTCTGTTACGGTCAGATCCGGGAAAGATGTAACATGCTGATAGATGGCTGCAATACCCATCTTAGCAGAATCAGAAGTATTACGGAATGTCATTCTCTCGCCTTCAAGAAGCATGGTACCGCTGTCCGGCTGATGTACACCCGTGATAACCTTAATGAAGGTTGATTTACCGGCTCCGTTTTCACCCATCAGAGCGTGGATCTCACCTTTTTTCAACTGAAAGTGAACACCGTTTAACGCACGGACACCACCGAACGTTTTGACAACGTCTTTCAGTTCCAAGATATAATCACTCATTATTTGTTATATCTCCTTTCCTTCCTACTTGTTTTTTTCACCCCGTCTCACCACCTCTACGCACGTGTACGCGGTGACTATGGTATAAATTTACCGTGACATAGGCTATATTACAATATCAAAACTTGTTTTTCAACGTTCATTTCTTGCTTTTTGATACATATTTGCTATTTTTGCCGTAAAATGTTATACTCAATTATCAAGAATATACAATTTGCTATATTTTTATCCTTTTTGCCCGCATGCCCACGTTTGTATTTACGAAAATACAAAAATTTGTTCTGTCCTTTTTTATTTTCTGCAAAGTGGTCCAAATGAATAACTACATTTTTCATCTGTTTTATGTGTATTCTTTTTATCATTTTGGAGGTTACATATATGAAGCTGCCCAAGAGAAATCTGCCTTCGATCCGCAGAGGTACCGAAGCCGTACTTACACCCCAGATCCGATCGCTTCCCTTCTATATAAAAGAAGCCGGATTTACCAACACCCGAAAGTTTGTCCGCGGAATGGCTAATAATTATTCCGATTATCTGCTTTTGTATTCCCAGACCAGTATGATGTTTACCAAACACGGTTTTCGCTATCCGGTCAATCCGGACGATGTGATCGTATCTTCGTGTAATACTCCGCTGACCTTTTCCCAGTCCTGGAACAGAGAAAAGGATTTTCTCTACATCGTCATCAGTGGTGCACAGGCGCAGCAGTTTTACAATCTGGTCCGCAAAAGCAACAGCATTTTCCATACCAATCAGCTCAGCAATATTCTCGACTACTTCATCAATCTGCTGGAGATTGATTATCAGTCTGAAAAGAATGCGCTGATGAACCAGTTGGAGGCCGGTGTTCTCATTCATCAGCTGTTTCTGGAGCTTTACAAACTTTCCCAGAATATCCTGGCTGCCAAGGACATGACACCGGTACAGGACAATGCTGTCAATACTGCGATCAAATATATCCAGAACAACTATCAGAGCGATATGGATATCGATACGATCTGTGACAGTATCAGTTTTTCAAAGTATTATTTCTGCAAGCTGTTCAAAGAACATACCGGCATGACTGTCCATCAGTATGTCACAGAGTTCCGGATCAATAAATCCAAGGAGCTTCTCTCCTACTCCAAGCTGTCGATCGCGGCTGTTGCCAACAGTGTCGGATACAAAAACACGCTGACCTATACCCGCAGCTTTGAAAAACTGGTCAAAATGACGCCCAGCGAATACAGAAAATATTATTAACATAGCGTCCATCCGCTCAGAGACGGATACACAGGGTAATAACACAGACAAAAAGGGCAGAGATTTTCTCTGCCCTTACTTTGTGTACATAACCGATATCTGTTATGCACACCTGGTATTGAAGACACAGCCACATAAGCGCGTGTTTATAGCTATATCTTCATACTTGTATGTGGAATATACCCGTTATTATCTGGTAACGATATCTACCGGAACGTTGAAGATCTTGGCAACCTTCAGGATCGTATCGATATGACGGCCTGTTGCTGCTGCCATATGATGGGTCGGACCTGCTTCACTCCAGCGGTTTACGAACTCACGTGCACCACAGGTGAAACGTGTTCTCATGTTTGTATCACCGAAGGACAGGATCTTGCCCTCTTCGTTTACACCTTCAGCTACGACAAATTTGAAATTACCATCTTTGTCCTGTGTGATAGCAAGGTAAGTAACCGGTCCAAGGTACGGATAGAACTGTGTCAGGTATCCGCCGCCTGTCTTGCCGTGGAAGACTTTAACGATCTTCATGGTCGGTTTCTTATCAGAAATATCAGCATCACCACTGCCGGAGTGACCGATAATGCAGATATCATCGTTGAAATCGATAGAATACATCTCGGACAACTGACCTGTACCGGAGATCGTCTTTAAGATACTCATGGCCATGGCAACTTTCATATCCCCCTCAACGGCACATGCTGTACCCTGTTTGATCAGCATGGAGAAGGCCGGGATCAGCATACTGTCAA
>JAHZHB010000128.1 GCA_019420465.1 Lachnospiraceae bacterium | reverse complement strand
GATATATCCCCCTTCCCTGCCAGTGGACTGTTTCAGCCAGATACCGCCGTTTTTCGTCAATCTGTTCTATTCGTCTTCCAGCTTCGTGATCAGAATACAGTTCGGTGTCTCGATCTCCAGCGGCTTCCCCTTCATCATGATCACATTATTCTCATAATCGATCGCAAACGTCGTGATACTGTTGGACTCGTGATTTACCACCGCCATATGCTTACCATCCGGGAACACCATGATGTCCTTCGGGTATGCACCGCTCGTCGGCAGGCAGAATTCCGGTGTCAGAAGTCCCGTCTCCGGATCGATCTCAAACATCGTCGTGGAGTTGATACCGGCTGTCGTACAGAACAGATGACGACCGTCCGGTGCCAGCGTAATCGCCTCGGCGGCATCATGACGCGGGTCTACCTCACCAAGAATCGTGCTTACGCTCTGGATACGTTCAAAATACACGTTCTTCTCGTCACTGCTGTAACGGTATACATCAATCTTTCTGGCCAGCTCACAGATAACGTAGGCGTACTTTCCATTCTTGTCGAAGACCAGCTCACGCGGTCCGGATTCCAGATCACAGCGCAGAATATCCACCAGAAGCAGCTTGTCCTTGGACTTATTTAACTTATATACCTTGACCTGGTCAATACCATTGTCAACCGCACATAAAAAGCGATTGTCCGGTGTCGGTACGACACAGCTGACTCTTGGACGGAAATTTCGCTCTGCCACAGAGCCCAGCCCCTTGTGGAATACACCGGCTATTACCCTGCCCAGACGGCCATCCTTATGTGTATGTACAACCGTTACCTTACCGTCATGAAAACCTGCCACGTTCAGATACTGCCCATCTGCATCCACAGACAGATAGCAGCCACGCATGCCGTCAATATCAACCTTGTTGATCAGTTCCAGATCGCCATCTTTCAGGATGCGGAACACTGCCACGCCCTCATCTGCGATCGAATACAGATACTTTTTATTTTTGGACTGCACCACGTAGGATGAATTGTTGATCGGAACAACCTTACGCTCTGTCAGTGTACCCTCTTCCACATTCACATCACAGATATGAATACCGATACTGCTGCCATGGGTGTATGTTCCCACGTATGCCACATATCTTTCGCTCATTGCAAAAACCCCTCCTTGATGCCAAACATGCTGCAGCGCATCTTGTCGTCTGCAGCGATTCCCGCTCATGCCTTTTCCAGACAAAAGCGGCTCACAATCTATCTGCATTTTACCATACTGACTGAAAAATCACAATGTATGCACTCTGAAATATACGTCATTCTTCCACGTTTTTCCGTTATTTTTCTCTGTTTTTCCGGGTGCTTTCCCAGTATACTGCCCCGACAGTCAGAAATACTTTTCAGCTCAGACGTCTGGCCAGCCAGGAACGGTGAACCTTCATAGCACCCACCGGGCAGAACTCCTGACAACAGAAACACCGGATGCATTTTCCCGTATCAATCACAGGCTTTTTCTCTTTCATTGTAATCGCTTTGGCCGGACAGATCTGACGGCATTTTTCGCAGCCGATACAGTGCTCTTTATCCGGCACCGGGCGCGCTTTCAGTACTTTTCGCACAAACGGAAGTGCACACTTTGGCACCACAGAGGAAAACTCTATGCTGTCAAGCTTTGTAATATTCTGATAATCCGGTACAACAAGCGACTGATACTCTCCGCAGATCTGCAGGTCCGCAATTGACAGGCCACTTAGATCCCGCCGTACAGCCGCCATGATCGTTGGCACCTGTTCCGGCGAAAGACCGATCAGATACGCACACAGAAGATCCAGTCCGTAAGGATCTTTTGAAGCCAGAAGTGCAACGATCTGTCTCGGGGTACCGCTCGTCGGTCCGTTCCCCTCCATACCGACAATGGCATCCGTCAGGTACAGCTTTGGCTGCAGACAGGTATTCAGATCCACGAGCATATCCGCGAAATCTTCATGCTTCGGAAAACGGAAATGATATTCCGGCTTCATTGTTCCCGGGATCACCCCGAACATGTTTTTCACATTGGCTGACATGGCCATCATGCCATGCGTTTTCAACTTACAGCAATCGATGATCGCATCAGCCTTTAACAGCCACGAAGTACAGGTAAAGCTGTGCAGCACCTTTCCCTGTGGATGCTGTACCTCCTGTGAGGAAACATCCAGATTCAGACTGGCCCCTGCTTGCTCGACCATTTGAAGCCCTGACAGACGGTAAGCATGCTCCAGCGCCCCTGTCGTAAACAGTCCTCCGGGGGAATCTCCGATCACCACATCGGCTCCCCATTCTTTCAAAATCTCTGTCAGCACGGCAAGTACTACAGGATGCGTGACCACTGCCTTTTCCGGCGCAGCAGCCGACACCAGATTGGTCTTTATCGCTACTGTCATGCCCGGGGTCAGCCAGTCAAGCCCGTGTATATCGTTAAGCAGCTTCTCCATGGCACGTTTCACCTGGTCATGTTCATATGTCTCACATCTGGTAATACCTGCCGGCATCTTTTTATTTTCCATAAACTGCCCCTATTCCAGAACAACAGCACCAAAAGCTGCCAGAAGCTTTTCTGCTTCTTCTGTATCCAGAAGTGCTGTTTTTTGTACACCCAGAGCACCGCAGTAGCATATTAACGCTTCTTTCAGCACATCCATTCTCTCCGTATGCAGTGCTACCGGCAGATTCATACCGGCGATCGTTCCAGACAGCGGTTCCAGACAGCTTATGGCTTTCTCGCCCAGACTGTCTACATCCACAACCAGCAGGTCACAGCCCTCGGCATCTTCCAGCGCATCCATCACGTCTTCCCACGCGCCACTCAACAGGCAGTCTTTCAGCTCTTCGTTCTGCTCTGCGCACCCTGCATAAGAAACATCCTCAGCTTCTTCCACATCAAAAATACTTCTGGCACTGGTCAGCACCGCTGCATACATATGATTTTCTTCTGTTTTTTCTTTTTTCTCAGTGCCTTTCTCTTCCAGTGGCGTATACTGCCCCCGTTTTTTCAGCACTTCACATACATTTTCTATAAAAGCCGGTGTTGTACCGCAGCAGCCACCGATCATATCTACACCTTCATCCAGCAGCGCATCTGCACACTCTGCATATTTTTCCGGTGTCATCTTGTATACTGTACGGCCATCTTCCTGTTCCGGATGTCCGGCATTGGCTTTCGCGATCACCGGAATCTGCACAGCATTTTTTACTTTCCGCACGGCCAGTCCCATCTGGTCCGGTCCCATAGAACAGTTTAAGCCCACAGCATCCACACCCATCTTTTCAAGTGTAACCGCTGCAGCTGTGATCTCTGTTCCCAGGAATGTAAAACCATTGGCATCCACGGTAAAGGTAGCCATAACCGGCAGCTCGCATACCTCACGGATGGCCAGAACAGCCGCCCGCATCTCCTGCAGACTGACCATCGTCTCTACGACAAAAAGATCCACGCCGGCCTCGTACAACGCTTTTGCCTGTTCTTTATAGACATCAATCGCTTCGTGGATGGACAGCTGCCCGTTTGGCATCAGCTGTCTGCCGGTCATCGTCATGTCACCGGCGATCAGGGCTTTGCCCTGCGCAGCTTCTTTGCTGAGCTCTACGATTCTTTTATTGACCTCATCCACAGGCATTGTCACATGCTTTTCCTCAAGCATATAGCGGTTGCCGCCAAATGTCGGCGCATACAGAATCTGTGTGCCCGCCTCCACATATGCTTTCTGTAACGCAAGCAGTACATCCGGGTGCTCGATCAGCCACAGCTCCGAGCATACCCCTGCAGGCATACCGGCCAAAAGGAAATTACTTCCGGCTGCACCATCCAGCAAGAGTACTCTGTTTTCCGCCAGTTCTTTAAATGTCGTTCTGTCCATAGTTTTTACCTTTCTTTACAAAAAGGGGAGCCTGTAAAAGCTCCCCTCTGCTTTTTGATGTTTCATACGTTTTTCGTTATCATCGTTTTATACGATATTCTTTTATGGGAAATATACCTTTATTCCGGATAGACCAGACGGTCTGCTCCGATACCGTCAAGTACCTCCGCATAGTATTTTCCGGCCAGATATTTTGCCATATTCAGATTCATATCGAGATAATTGCCGCAGTCCTTCGGCGAAGCTCCCGGAACCTCTCCTTCAAAATCACGGATAAAGATATACATTCTCTGTACCAGATCCACGATATCTTTGGATTCCAGATCACCGGCCATCAGAAGATAAAAGCCGGTACGGCATCCCATCGGCCCGAAATAGATGATCTTGTCCGCAACCTCAGGATCATTTCTTAAGAAAGTTGCGCCCAGATGCTCGATCGTATGTACCTCTGCCGTATTCATGACCGGTTCTTCGTTCGGTGATGTCATACGCAGGTCAAATGTCGTAATGCACTCATTTCCGATATAATCCTTGCGGGATACATAGATTCCCGGCTGCAGTTTGATATGGTCTATGGTAAAGCTTGCGATTTTTTTCATATTGTACGGTTTCTCCTTATCTGTTGTATTTTTCAAACAGCTGCTGTATCCGTTTGTATATATACGCTGTTTTGTTTTCGTTTTTTAATCGATCAGTCCCAGATGGCGCAGACCATTGCGGATGCCGAAATGGAACATATCGTTTGTCACATAATCAGCCATTTCGATCAGCTTTGGCGAAGCATTCCCCATAGCCACCTTCGTATGGGCATATGCGAACATCTCCAGATCGTTGTTGCTGTCGCCAAAACAGATCGTATCCTCTTTGGCTACATCCCACAACCGACAGGCCACTGCTATGCCCACCGCTTTTGAATAGCCCTGAGGGATAAATTCGATCGTACCTCCCGCAAAGCCATCTGCTTCATGAACGATCGCATGAAACCATGGTTTCAGCTCTTCTACCGCCCGTCTGGCATCACATCCGGCAACTGCCTTTGCACTGATTTTATTAATAAACAGTCTGTCTTCGTTGCCCCGGATCGTACGGAATTTGCGGCCAAGTATCCGCGTGATGTCTCCGGCATACCAGTCCACGTCATTCGTGTACTCTTCCGGATCATAGTACATGTACTCCCGGCCTTCCATTACCGGTATCAGTCCGCAGTCCCGCAGAATATACAGTACTTTTTTCGCATCCGCGCAGGACAGTTCTTCATTATATAATACGATCCCGTCCTTTTCCAGATAGGCACCGGCAGAGGCAATGATGCCGTCAAATCCGATCCTCTCCAGCGGTTCATCCACCAGAGCACGGCTTCTTCCTGTGCATAAAAAAGCAAGGTGTCCTTTATCCTTAAGTGCACGGATCGCCGCCTCAGCACTGGCGGGCACCCCCTTTGTCAGATGACTGACCGTACCGTCCGCATCAAAAAATACGGCTTTTCTGTTCATTCGTCTTCCTCATTTCCGGCTGTATACCCTAATACAGCATCTCATCGTAATACGGGCACAGATCCGGTGCATCAGGATCTATCCCCTTCGCGCCTTCACAGTTGATATGTCTCACATTCCGGCAGTAGGTATCACAATGCCATTTCTTCGGCATTTCTTTTTTTCTGGTATCTTCTGCTGCTTCTTTCTTTGCTTCCATGGTGTTACCTCCCTTGGTTCACAAGTAAAATCAGCCTACAGTTATCCTGTCTCTATTTTAGTGAATCAGAACCGGATATGCAAGCGAAATATATCTAAATTGGTCCGCCGGACCAATTATTGATATACATGGCAATAAAAAAAGGCTGCCGCATCATCTGCGACAGCCTTTCCCCCCATATTTCTCTTAAACATTATACCTTAATCGAGATGATATACTTCCTTCATATCTGCCCAGTCTGTCTCGCCCGATAGCGGCTGCTGCAGCGGATGCACAAGATCCCACCATTTCTGCGTTGTCGGATCCGCAGCCATCTTTTTCATATCGGCCTCATAATCCGTTCCCGTATATTCAAAATAGGCAAACATAACATTTCCGCGACGATAAATAGAGTAGTTCTCTATATTGCACGCCTTGATCATCTCATTTACACCCGGCATCGGATTGGCATGATACCGTTCATAAGCCTCAATGCCTTCGTCCTTGATATAAATGATCTGTCCTACCCGTTTCATCTGTTTTCCCCCCAATGTGCTTTTTCTTACTTCATATGGTCACTCTTTTTTCTGTATAAGCTGCTCTTATTTTCTTGCATCCTCAACAGCTTTGTACATCGCCATGATATTCTGCGGCGGTACATCACCGAGAATATTGTGCTCCTGGTTAAATACAAATCCGCCATCCTGGAAGAAGATATCGATCATGCGTCTGCAGTAGTCATATACCTCCTGCTCCGTTCCCATGTTCAGTATACGTCTTGTATTGCAGCCGCCACCCCAGAAGGTGATATCCTTGCCGTATTCCTGTTTCAGTTTTGCCGGATCCATACCGGCTGCCGATGTCTGTACCGGATTTAAGATATCAAAACCGGCTTCTGCCAGATCACCGATGACCGGGAAGATCGCGCCACAGGAGTGTAAGAATGTCTTCATATTACTGTGAGTATGTACGTAATCATTGATCTTTGTATGATACGGTTTGAACAGCTCACGATATTTTTCACAGGACATGAACATGTTATTGTTCATACCAAGGTCATCACCAAAACGGACAATATCTACAATGCCATCCAGATATTTGCACGTATTCTCCAGCATACTTAAATGGCGCTCCAGCAGCTGATCATTCAGACGCAGAACCTCTTCTTCCTCGGAATATGTATCCATCAGGAAGTTCTCCATTCTTCTGAGGAACGTTCCCCATTCAAAGAAGTTGCAGCCACAGGTGATCATCAGGGCACGGTCTGTGCTGTTTTTCAGTACCAGACATCTTTCACGCAGTGTCTCCCAGAAATATTTATCATTGGAATGATCCCACGGACTGTGTACCAGAGCACTCCAGATAACTTTTCCCATCTCCTTATCCAGATCTTTGTAATCCTCCGGATAATCATCTTTGTACGGAAAATACTGCTGGTCAAAGCACATACCGCCATTCGGCATCCTGGCGATCAGTGTACCTTCTGAATCATAATAATCATACGATCCGTCAGCGTTGTGTCTCGGCTTAAACCAGCTCGGCCACTGTGCTTTCACTCCGTTGGCCAAAGTTACATCATACCAGTCGGAATCCTCTGTATTAAAAACACGGGCCACATCCAGTACATCCGCACCGATCATATCCAGTATCCGGATCTCCGGCTGTGCAACCTGCTGTACGACGTCATAAATTCTGGTATGTCCGTCTGTGATGCCAAGATATTCCTTTAATTTTCCATAGGCCTGTCCACTGATACCGGCACTTACATTGCTTCCCAGATCCATGGGAAGAGAATCCGGATTCTGATGATTAATAGATGCCATTACACGTTCTCTTGCTGTCATATAAACCTCCATAGAAATGTTTTTCTTTTTGTTATCTCCATTATGCAAAACAGTAAAAGGGCTTTCAACATCTCCACCGGAATATAAATCTAAACGTTTTGCCGGTAATTTTAGATTTTTTTGTTTTTTCATTTTACCGTATGCTATACTTCGTATATCAACATACAGCTTGTACTATAGCCAGACAGTAACGTAAATCCTACTATTATGGAGAGATTATATTATGAATACTTTAAAAGATGTCGCACGTGAAGCCGGTGTCTCCATTGCCACCGTATCCTGTGCGTTAAGCGGAAAAAAAGCCGTACGTCCGGAAACCTATAACCGTGTCATGGACGCTGTGGAAAAATTAAAATATATTCCCAATTATTCCGCACGGACCCTAAAACAGACGACAAGCAAGACCGTCAGCGTACTGCTGCCCAATATGCGAAGTACCTTTTATTCCGGTCTGTTCGATGGTATCTCATCGTATCTTCAGACACATGGGTACTCGATCAATGTTGCTTTTTCCAATGAATCCGCAGATATCGAATGCACCAAGATTGATGAATTTATCACGCAGAATTCCGCCGGACTTCTTCTTGTAACCTCACAGCCGCAGAATACGGCTTTTTTCCAGAACCATATTCTGAACTATCAGATTCCCACCGTATTTATTGACCGGGAACCGGATGATCTGTCTGTCAATTATATCGGTCTGCAGCATTACGATACCTTTTATACCCTGACCACACAGCTTTTGCAAAAGGGATATCAGCATATCTGTATCATCTGCGGTCCTCTGGAATTTTCTTCCGAACGCAACTGCGTGCAGGGCTGTTCAGACGCGCTGAGCAATGCTGGACTTTCCTTTACGTCCAAAAACGTCTGTGTCACCAATATGACCCGTGAGGAAGCCTTCAGCAGCTTTCTGAAATATTATGCACAGAATCCACCGGAAGTTCTTCTGTCTACCAGCTGGGAGATCACCAATGGTGTACAGGCAGCCATGGCCTACTGCGGACTGAGCGCACCTGCCAATATGCTTCTTTTAAGCTATTCCGAAGACTCCTGGATCCATCTGAACCAGAATACCGGTACGCTCTTTATTCCCCGAAACAGCGCCGACCTCGGTGAAAAAGCCGCACGCACACTCCTGCAGAATATCCGTGATCCTGAACTGTTTGAACAGGTCATCCAGGAATTTCCTGTACTGAACGACACGCAGCCGATCGTGCTGCAAAAAAACCGGCTTAAGAAAAGGAAACTGCCGGCTGATCCGGCTGCCAGATACCATGAATCCATACGTTTTCTTGCCATTGACAATCCTACGATCCAGGCGCTGGAACAGCTTACCGGTCATTTTGAAGAGGAATCCGGCATACGTGTTGAATTTGACCGTGTTTCACAGGACCGTCTGTTTTCCATGATCTCTGACTCTGTAGAGGATCTGATCCAGCAATATGACCTGTATACCTATGATGTTCCGTGGCTGGAATATATGGCACAGAATATGTGTCTGGCCGATGTATCCGCCTTTACGGACAGTCCGTCTTTTAAAAAAGAGCTGTTTTTCCCGTCCAGTCTGCGCAACTGTCAGATTGATAATCATTATTTCGGCATTCCGATCAGCGGCGGTACACAGCTTCTGTTCTACCGCAAAGATCTTTTTGACAGCCGTGACCTGCAGGCAGAATACCAGAAGCAGAGCCATCTGTCTCTGCGTGCTCCGCGTACATGGAAGGAATTTAACGATATTGCCGCATTTTTCACCCGGCAGTATAATCCCTCATCTCCCACAGAATACGGTGTTTCCTTTGCCAGTATCATTGATGAGGAAATGGCTCCGGAGATTCTGACACGAATCTGGGCCTATGGCGGAAAATTGTGGGACAACTATCACCGTCCCACATTTAATACCAAAGAAAACCGTATGGCTTTTGAAAACATTCTCGAAACACTGCACTATACACCGGCAGCCATGCTCAATAAATCCATCAAACAGACGGTAGAAGACTTTTGCACCGGCCGTACGGCCATGCTGATCACGTATTCTGAATTTGCTGAAGGTATGACAAGACGGCTGAAAGAAAATACGACCGGACGCCTGGCCGCACGTATCATCCCGGGCATGACTCCCGCCAGTGTCGGCTGGAATATCGGTCTGAATCCTTTTTCTCCGCACCGGGAAGCTGTCTTTCGCTTTTTTTCCTGGCTGTGTGACGTCAATACCAATCTGTATCTCACGATCATGAACGGAGCGTCCACGATCACAGCGCCGTATCATAACAGTGAGCTGTTAAAGCTCTATCCCTGGCTGTCAAGTACAGAAGAAAGCCTCGCACATTCCGTACGTCGAAACAGTCCCTACAGAAAAAACCGTCTGGTCATTCCGCCAAACCAGATTGAAAAGATCCTCTGTCAGGCACTTCGCCGGATTCAGAACGACCATCTTTCGGTTACGGATGCCCTTGAGGAAGCACAGAGAAATGCAGACCACCTATTCAAAACCTATGGCTACCCGACAACACATAAGCAGTTCACCTTATAAACCGCACAAAAGGACTCTGCTACCGCCAGTTTCTTCCGTTGCCAAAGCGATCAAAATTTGGCCACTGGACCAATCGTTGATAGGCACTGGAACTAAAAAGGCCTCCGGCATATTCTGCCAGAGGCCTTTAACAAATGTCTTACATCATTGCCTGACCCAGCTTTTCACTGACTTCTGCATATTCGCAGACATGGTCATTGAGTCCGTCAATCTCTCCATTGATCTTAAAATCTTTAAATACAAGAATCCTTCTTGCCAGCGTGATCATCTCTGTCATATCCGAAGAGATCAGAATGACAGATTTGCCTTCTTCTTTTGCCAGCTTCCAGATAATCTCGTGGATCTGCCTTTTGGCACCTACATCCACACCTACCGTCGGCTCATCAATGATCAGAATATCACAACCGGCCAGCAACCACTTTCCGATAGAAACCTTCTGCTGGTTTCCACCCGACAGCGTCTCTATTCTGGTAGACAGTTCCGGTGTCTTGATCTTAAACCGGTCGATCATCGACATCGTTTCTTCCTTCATCTTCGCTTCCGACAGTTTTCCTGCTGCACCGGTCAGCTCTTTTAACGTCAGCAGTGTCATGTTATCCTGCACAGAGAACGGAAGAATCAGACCCTCTTCTTTTCTGTTTTCTGTCACGTAACCGACCTTGTATTTATATACAGCATCTACCATGGAATGGATTTCTGCCTTTTCCCCATGTACATAGATTTCACCGGCATCCTTTGCGTCCGCGCCGACCAGCACTCTGGCAAGCTCCGTACGTCCTGAACCAACCAGTCCGTAAAAGCCCAGGATCTCTCCTTTATGAAGCTTGAAACTCATATTGTCAAAAACGCCCGCACGTCCAACGGCCCTGGCCTCCAGTACAACTTCGTCCTGTATATCCAGAAAGCCCATATGCTCCACATTTTCTTCACGGCCGATCATCATACGAATCATGTCCTGACGTGTAATATCCTTAATCTGATGAGTCCCCATCATATGACCATCACGAAGTATGGACACAACATCACAGATCTGCATGACTTCCTCGATCTTATGCGATACAAAGATAATGCCACACCCCTGCTCCTTTAAACGGAAAAGAATCTTAAACAGTACCTGTGCCTCAAATGTGGTAAGAGAGCTGGTTGGCTCATCCAGGAGAATATATTTTGCATTACAGGAGAGCGCTTTTGCGATCTGGATCAGCTGTTTCTGCGCAGCCGTCATATTTTCTATGATATCTGTGGGTTTTACATCCAGTTCAACCATATCCAGATACTTCTGCGCCGTCTCATTGATCCTTTTCCAGTCTACTTTACCGCCCTTTTTAAAGTCCTGCAGCTTATCCAGAACAATATTTTCAGCAATCGTAGCTTTCGGAATTACCTGGATTTCCTGATGCACCATACTGATATCATGCGCAATGGAATCTCTGTAACTTTTAAATTCTACTTTCTCTCCATCCAGATAAACTCCTCCGAGATCCGGTCTGTAGATACCGGTTATAATTTTCATAAGTGTAGATTTTCCTGCACCGTTTTCACCCATGAGGGCGTGAATCTCGCCCTCTTTGAATGAAACGGAAACATTATCCAATGCCTTTACACCAGGAAATTCTCTGGTAATATTTCTAACCTCCAGCATGTCGTTCGCCCGCCTTTTTCTTATACTACTTATTTTTTCAGATATTTTGTCGGAAGTTCTTCAATGATCTGTTTGGTCAGATTCTGAAGATCTGTCTGATACGAATCCTTATTCTCCTGTGTCACCAGTACACAGCCTGTATCGATAAAGAATGTTCCATCTACCTTCTTGTAACCGTCATTGAGCAGTTTCAGGATTGCCAGCGGAATCTGGCCATGTGCCTGTGTATTCTGTGCGATCGTACCATATACAACACCGCTGTCAATACCTTCCATAACATCATCCGGTGTATCGATCGTTACCAGGATGATCTTATCTGCGCCAGGATTTCTGCTGTAATAGTCATTTAATACCTGTACAGCGGCAGAGGATGACTGGTTACCGGTACATACGATACCGTTGATCTTACCCTCATTGGCAGCAAGCGCTGAGGATATCTTCTCCACACCTTCATCAATGCTGTTGATACCGGCTACTTCCTGTACCAGCTCCACACCATCATGTTCATCGATGCAACGGTTTACACCGGTCTGACGCTTCAGTGTATTGGTATCTGTCAACACCTCAAGGACATTCAGAATACCACCCTGTCCGCCCATGGCTTTGATCACTTCATCACATGCTGTGTATGCAGCCTGCTCCACGTCTGTGGCAGCACTGAACAGTTCCACCTGTTCAGAAGTAGAGGCACCATAGGTAACAATATTTACGCCTGAGCCTTCCAGCTCTTCAAACAAACCGGATGCACCATCGGAAGACGGATAGACCATGATAGAATCATAACCATCTGCCGCCAGAGCTCGCATGTTGGTATCCTGTGTGGACTGCTCCCAGTCAGCGCCAATCATAACCTTCAGATCGATATTATTTTCTTTTGCATACTCTTCTGCATACTTTGATGTTTCATCTGCATAGGAATGTGCTGCGGGGAAATAAAAACAGTACTTGTGGTTTCCACCTCCGTTTCCTCCACAACCGGCCAGCAGAGAAGCGCCCGTTACCAGTGCCATTGTCAGAGCTACTACTTTTGTTTTTTTCATACGTTGTTCCCTTCCTTTTCTTTTTATTTTTACTGCACACTGCAGTAACATTCTCTTTTGACTTACTCAGATTTTTTAGTATACTGTTTTGCAAAATCTCTTCTTCGTTTTGCCTCCTGTAAAAGCTCACTCAGAGAACCAAGAGATACCGCAACCAGAAGGATCAGGCCCAGATAGGTCTGCTCGTAATATACATTGGCATTCAGCATGATCAGACCGTTTTTGATCAGAACGATCATAATACCTGCAATGAAGATACCTGCCGGACTGATCACGCCGCCGGCCAGTGCAGTACCGCCGATAACAGATACGGCAAAGGAATAGATCATCCAGTCAGATCCCGTTGTCGGCTGTGCCGCACCATTCATGGATACCGTACAGATACCGGCAATACCGGCAAAAAATCCGGACAGTATATTGGCAATCAGAATCATGTTTTTCGTATTTACCGCTGCCATACTGGCTGCTTTCTCATTACCGCCTGTAGCCAGGATCCTGCGCCCGATAACGGTATACCGGAAAATGTACCATACAATGATCAGTGTAAGGATCGCCAGGTACAGCATCAGTGGAAGACCCAGGAATTTATTTCTTCCGAGGAAGGTAAAACCTTCATTGATCTCCGTATACGGAAAGCCTTCGGAAATACCGGTAACCAGGCCTTTAAAAATAAACTGTGTTGCCAGTGTAGCCACAAAGGAATTGATCCTCAGTTTGATAATGATCAGGCCATTCAGTAATCCGCAGATCACACTGACAAGCAATGCCAGAATAACCGTCACAAAGGAATTCATATGTAATACCTGCATACAGTAACCACAGGTAACTACGCTGAGTGCTCCAATATAACCAAGGGCTACATTCATGCCGCCGACCAGCATAACCATGGTCTGTGACAGTGCCACAAACATGTACAGCGCCGCTGTACGGCTTACATTAAAAATATTGTAAGCGCTTAAAAAATTTGACGAAAAGAGTGTAAATACCACGCCGAGAACCAATGTGGCAATCAGGACCGGCATCTCATTTCTTTTCATCAGTCTTCCAAATACACTTGTTTTTGCTTTCATCATATCCCCTCTACTTTCTTTCAGAATATTTGAAATTGCCTTTCTGTTTTATTTGTCCTCATTATAAGAAATCCTCTATGGCAAAACAACATATCTCGCGGAATGTATTTCTAAACGTTTAGATGTTTTTTTAGCTAACTTTTTGCAATGCTTTTCGCATCCACTAAAACTGGTATCCGAAACTTTTGATTGTATAAATGACAGCAATCAAACCTGGTCCACTGGACCAAGTATTGATATGTATGGCAAAAAAAGGCTGCCGCATCATCTGCGACAGCCTTTCCCCC
>JAHZHB010000127.1:3207-7312 GCA_019420465.1 Lachnospiraceae bacterium | reverse complement strand
CTTACGCTGGCATAAACCAGAAGCCCCGTGGTCACATCCGGGTCATCTCCGCCGTCCTTTCGCACGGCACAGCTCACCTGATCCGGCTGCATGGTGATGTCTTCGATCTGCAGATGAAGCAGCACACCCTTTGGTGTCCTCAATGCTGTCTCCTCTGTTCTGTCTCCTGTCAACAGCATATGCGTGGCCGCCTTGGCCGCCGCTGCCGCACAGGAACCTGTCGTGTATCCCGTTCGCATGTTGTCCTCCTGTCGGTGATTTTGGGCAGAAAATCCCTTACCCACATAACAAACCATCTTTAATTATACTATTCAGCGGGTAGGCTGTCAATTTCTGATTATTTTCTATCACCTCAGATATCTTTCATGGTTTCCGGCACCGGATTTGCTTCTTTTCGATATTACGGGGCAGCATGCTATTTATTTCGTCATCTCCGACACCGGTTTTACTTCTTTTTCTGGTTTCCGGGGTCTCGATCTGCTTTTTTCGGCATTTTCGACACCGGTTTTATTTCTTTTTCTGATTTCCGGGGTCTCGATCTGCTTTTTTCGGCATTTTCGACATCGGTTTTATTTCTTTTTCTGATTTCCGGGGTCTCGATCTGCTTTTCTCGGCATTTTCGGCACCGGTTTTATTTCTTTTTCTGGTTTCCGGGGTCTCGATCTGCTTTTTTCGGCATTTTCAACACCGGTTTTATTTCTTTTTCTGGTTTCCGGGGTCTCGATCTGCTTTTCTCGGCATTTTCGGCACCGGATGCACCTATTCTTCAGGTTTCCGGGGGTTCGGTGTATGCTTATATGATAATGCAGATCATGCCACCTTTGGAATCATTGACAATGGTTTTCATCGTATTCTGTAGTTTGGTCTGGCTTTCCGTACTGATATTGGCCACTTTCGTCTGGATACCTTCTTCCATAAGCTGTTCGATGGATTTTCCAAAGATTTTGACGTCCATCATATTTTCTCCCTGTGTACTTTTTTCTTCTATAAAATGAATCAGATCCCTGGCCTGATCTTCGCTGCCTACGATAGGCGCTACTTCAGTTTCAATGTCTGCACGGATCATATGCACAGTCGGACTTAAGGCTTTCAGCCGGACACCGTAACGGTTCCCCTGACGGATAACTTCGGGCGTATCGATCTGTATTTCTTCACGCAGGGGCAAAACAACGCCATAACCGGACTGACGTACCGCTTCAATGGCAGAAAGCACACGGTCGTATTCTGCCTGTTTTTCGCTGAGTCTGCGCAGCAGGCGGACCAGATCGTACTCGCCATCAATCTGTGTGCCGGTAAGATCTGTCAGTGTCTGATAATAGTATTCATCTTTCAGTTCCAGGCGGATGTCTACATTTCCTGATGCGGTATCTGTCTTTTCATAGCCGCAGTAGCGGATGCTCTCTTCTTCGGGTGTCAGGGGACAGCTGCGGACATCGCGCATATGCACGAGATGTTCAGCCATATGTCGGGCACAGGCAAGCAGCTGCTGTTTCAGCGGATGTTCGGTCGGCAGGATTTCTGCCCAACGCGGAATATAAAAAGCCAGACATTTTATGGGGAATTCACTCAGTACAGCTTCCAGAATGGTCAGAATGTCTTCGTTTTTCAGTTGTTCACAGTTTATCGGCAGGACAATGACGCCGTAGGTTTCACTCATTTTTTTTGCTAAGGCTTTTGTTTCTTCTTTGTAGGGTTTCTGGGTATTCAGGATGATAGTGAAGGGTTTTTGGGCTTTTTTCAGTTCTTCAACAGTTTTTTCTTCGGCGGGGATAAAGTTTTCACGTGGGATTTCACCAAAGGAGCCGTCAGTGGTCACCATGATCCCTACGGTGGCGTGTTCCCGAATCACTTTCTGGGTTCCGAAGTCTGCGGCTTTGCCAAAGGGCATGGCCTGTTCCGACCATGGGGTTTTAACGAGACGTTCTCTGTCATTTTCTCTGTCTCCGGCAGCATCTTTTACGAGGAAGCCTACGCAGTCGATCATGCGAAGTTTCATAAAGAGGTCTTCGGTAATGTTGATCTGTACGGCTTCACGGGGAATGAATTTTGGTTCAACGGTTGTGATGGTTTTGCCGGAACCGCTGACAGGGAGCTGGTCAAGGGTTTCTTTCTGGTCCTGTTCTTTCATGTAGGAAAGGGCGGTCAGTTCCATGAAATGACGGATGAAGGTGGATTTTCCGGTGCGGACGGGACCTACGATGCCAAGAAGCAGCTGGCCGTCGATTCTCTGGTTAAGGGCCTGATATACGGTGTATGGTTCCATGAGACAGGTTACCTCCTGAATTTTTACTTTTTTTGAGAAGAAAATGGGGTTGGGGGGTATGTACTGCTTTATCTATATGAGGGGAAGTGGAGGGATAGAACCGGGGATTATGAGGGACGGAGTGAAAAATGGATGCGAAAAGGACGGGCGAATTTGGGGACGGACGAAAAAGAGAAGGTGTCCGGCCAGGCGCCTTCTCTTTTTCTGACTTTCTAAAAGTTGGCAACACATGCTATATGCACAAATACAGCCATATAATATCCGGTCGGTTACTCAGTATACGCTTTGATTTTCTCCTCTACGAGGTCCCAGAAGCCTTCGGTATCGAGTTTTTCTGCGACATAGCAGTTTGGCTTCTGGCTGGTGACGTGGTAGTAGTCACAGTAAGTGCGGCCATAGCCTTCCTGACGGGTGCAGTCGATGGATACATACATCTGGCGGAAGGTCAGAAGTTCCGGTTTTAACAGGATGGCGGCTGCTACGGGATCGTGCAGGGGTGCCCTTTCTGTTCCGTAAACACTTTTTTCAGCTTCGCAGTAGGGAACCATCAGGTCAGTGAAGAGTTTTCCGGCGACATTTTTATGCTGACCCATACGGGCAATGGTGTCGGTTCCGCAAAGGGCCTGCATAGTGACGTCGATACCTGCCATGTACAGGGGACAGCCGCTTTTCATGACGATGTCGGCGGCTTCGGGGTCGGCGAAAATATTAAATTCGGCAGCCGGAGTGACGTTACCCAAGGCCATGGAGCCACCCATGAAGACGATGCGCTCGATATGGTCTCTGATCGAGGGCTCGAGGCGCAGAGCCATAGCTATGTTTGTCATGGGTCCTGTGACGAGCAGGGTCACGGGGACTTCTGCCGCGAGTAAAGTACGGGTCAGGAAGCCTACGGCATGCTCTCTCTGTATGATCTCCGGCTGTTTTTGTGAAGAAAAGCCGTCCAGGCCTGTTTCGCCGTGAATCTCCGGTGCGATGACCGGGTCGCGAAGGAGCGGGCCTTCGCAGCCACGGTAGACACCGACTGGGATATCAAGGTAGGCGCACAGTCGTTTTGCATTGTCCCAGGTATGGTCTACGGTATGGTTTCCGGCTACCGTAGTGATACCGAGGAGTTCATAGTCTGTGTTTCTGCCGAGCATCATGATGGCAATTGCGTCATCACGTCCCGGATCGCAGTCGAGGATCAGTTGTCTTTTCTTCATAAAACCAGCCTCCTTTTACATTTTGGCCTTTTGGGCCTGTGTTACTGATTTGGTTTTACACTGCATCATGATCTCACGTACCAGAGCAGCAAATGTTCAGGCACGTGGGTGAATGATACCATTTTTACAGCTTATCTGCCACAGCTTTTATGCATTTACGGCAAGACCTGTATACAGCTGATAGTATCTGCCTTTCTGAGCGATGAGTTCTTCATGGTTACCTCTTTCGATGATACGTCCCTGCTCCAGGACCATGATACAGTCGCTGTTACGGATTGTGGAAAGTCTGTGGGCGATAACGAACGTTGTTCTGCCTGCCATCAGCTTATCCATACCATCCTGTACCAGACGTTCTGTACGGGTATCGATGGAGCTGGTTGCCTCATCAAGGATCAGTACCGGCGGATCGGCGATCGCAGCTCTGGCAATGGCGAGCAGCTGTCTCTGGCCCTGACTTAAATTGGCACCATCGTTGTGCAGTACGGTATTGTAACCTTCCGGCAGACGGCTGATAAAACCATCGGCATTTGCCAGACGTGCTGCAGCGTAGACCTCTTCGTCTGTGGCATCCAGTTTACCGTAGCGGATATTTTCCATAACCGTACCCGTAAACAGGTGTGTATCCTGCAGGACGATG
>JAHZHB010000127.1:0-3197 GCA_019420465.1 Lachnospiraceae bacterium | reverse complement strand
TGATCTTGTTTAAGTTGATACCGTCATAGCGGATCTTACCGTCATTGATATCGTAAACTCTGGTGATCAGGTTGATGATTGTTGTCTTTCCGGCACCAGTGGAACCGACGAAAGCGATCTTCTGACCCGGTTTGGCAAACAGGTTGATATCGTGCAGAACCGTCTTGTCCGGTACATAGCCAAAATCAACATCTTCAAAAGCCATATCGCCCTGCATCGGGACATAATCCACGCTGCCATCTTCCTGATGGGTATGTTTCCATGCCCATTTTCCGGTTCTTTCTTTTGTCTCTTCGAGCTTGCCGTCTGTACCTTCTTTAGCATTGACAAGCGTTACATAGCCCTCGTCTACTTCCGGCTTTTCGTCCAGAAGCTTAAAGATACGGTCGGCACCGGCCAGAGCCATGACGATGGCATTAAGCTGCTGGCTGACCTGGTTGATCGGGCCGTTAAAACTCTTGTTGAACGTCAGGAAGCTTGCCAGTTTACCAAGTGTCAGACCACCGAAGCCGCCGATAGCCATAACACCGCCGGCGATCGCGATCAGCACATAGCTGATATTACCGATCTGTGCATTGACCGGCATCAGGATATTGGCAAAGCCGTTGGCGTTTTTGGCACTGTCAAACAGCTGATCGTTTAATTCGTTAAAATGGTCGATACTCTGTTCCTCATGGCAGAATACCTTAATGACCTTCTGGCCTTCCATATGCTCTTCGATATAACCGTTGACTTTACCGAGATCTCTCTGCTGTGCCAGGAAGTAACGGCCACTTAAACCGGCCAGCTTCTTTGTCACAACCAGCATGATGGCTACCATAGCCAATGTCAGTACAGTCAGCGGAACACTTAAAACGAACATACAAACCACAACGCTGATGATCATCACACCACTGTTAATGAACTGCGGAATACTCTGGCTGATCATCTGACGCAGCGTATCGATATCGTTAGTATAGATCGACATGATGTCGCCGTGGGAATGTGTGTCAAAATAAGAGATCGGCAGGGATTCCATATGGGCAAACATCGTATCACGCAGGCTTTTTAAGGTTCCCTGTGTGACATATACCATAATCTGATTATACACCAGCGCAGCTACTACGCCAAGGGCATAAAACGCAGCCACACGTAAGATTGCAGCGGTCAGCGGTCCGAAATCCGGGGTGGCATCGCCAAGCATCGGCACGATATACACATCGATCAGATCCTGCATAAACATCGTACCCTGTACATTGCAGAGCACACCGACAAAGATCAGTACGATCACGACAGCCATCTGCGGTCCGTACAGATGCATCAGATAGCCGAGCAGTCGTTTAAACACACCACCGGCATTATCTACCTTCGGTCTCGGGCCCATATTTCTTCTGCCGCCCGGGCCTTTAAATTCTTTTGCTCTTTCTTCTGCCATTACTGCTCACCTCCCTGTTCAATATCAAAATCACCTGAACCAGAAGTCTGTGATTCATAGACATCTCTGTAGATCTCATTGTTTTTCAGCAGCTCTTCATGTGTGCCGAAGCCATTGATCTTACCATCTTCCATAACAATGATATGATCAGCTGCCTCCACACTGGATACACGCTGGGCAATGATGATCTTTGTCGTACCCGGAATATGGGTTGCCATCGCTTTACGGATGCTGGCATCGGTAGCTGTATCGACCGCACTCGTACTGTCATCCATGATCAGGATCTTCGGATTTTTCAGAAGTGCTCTGGCGATACACAGTCTCTGTTTCTGTCCACCGGAAACATTGGTACCACCCTGCTCGATATAGGTATTATATCCATCCGGGAATCGGTTGATAAATTCATCCGCACAGGCCAGACGACAGGCTTCCATACACTCTTCGTCCGTTGCGTCCTTATTTCCCCATTTCAGGTTGTTTAAGATCGTACCGGAAAACAGCACGTTTTTCTGCAGCACCATTGCCACAGTATTACGCAGAGTCTCCAGATCATACGTACGCACATCCTTACCGCCGACATACACAGCACCCTCGGACACATCGTACAGACGGCTGATCAGATTGACCAGAGAAGATTTGGATGAACCTGTACCACCGATGATACCGATCGTCTCACCGGATTTGATATCCAGGTTGATATCCTGCAGGACATACTTGTCACTGCCCTTATGATAGGCAAAATTTACATGTTCAAAACGGATACTGCCATCCGGGATCTCGAAGTCCGGATTTTCCGGATTTACAAGGTCTGCCTTGTCAGAAAGTACCTCAGCCACACGCTTTGCACTGGCACCACTCATCGTTACCATAACAAAGACCATGGACAGCATCATCAGACTCATCAGGATATTCATACAGTACGCAAGCAGACTCATCAGCTCACCCGTTGTCAGACTGTTCTGCACGATCATCTTTGCACCCATCCAGGAAAGCAGAAGGATACAGCTGTAGACCGTCAGCATCATCAGCGGCATATTCGCAACAACGATACGCTCTGCACGAATGAACATACGGTACACATTCTCACTGGCCTTATGGAAACGGTTATTCTCATAATCTTCACGGACATATGCCTTAACCACACGGATAGAAGACACATTTTCCTGTACACTGGCGTTTAAGTCATCGTATTTCTTAAACGTCTGCTCAAAGAATTTGGCGGCTCTCGGAATCATAAAGCAGAGCACGGCACCAAGGAAAATAACAGCCACCAGATAAATAGAGGCCAGCTTCGCATTGATCAGAAACGCCATAACCATCGCACAGATCAGACTGAACGGCGCTCTCGTAAACATACGAAGCAGCATCTGGTAGGCATTCTGCAGGTTCGTCACATCCGTTGTCATACGTGTGACCAGACCGGCTGTACTGTATTTATCAATATTGGAAAAAGAAAACGTCTGAATGTTCTCATACATCGCACGGCGCAGGTTTCTCGCAAATCCCGCAGAAGCCTCCGCACCGAATTTACCGCCCAGCACACCAAACAGCAGACCACAGAACGCAGCCACAACCATCAACGCACCAACCACGTAAATATGTTTCATATTGCCCGCATTGACACCATCATCAATGATCGATGCCATTAAAAGCGGGATGATCATTTCGAACACAACCTCCATAATCATACAAAGCGGAGTCAGGATCGAAACCTTTTTAAACTCTTTGATCTCACCAGCAAGAGTTTTCAGCATGGCAATCACTCCTTTACATTTTGTTTGAT
>JAHZHB010000126.1:3154-15288 GCA_019420465.1 Lachnospiraceae bacterium | reverse complement strand
GAGATGCTGAACATAATGCATGTATTAAGTGCTGTTTTATTTCTCACATAAGTGTAAGTGCTGTCTGTTGACTGCTCTGCCGGTACAGCTTTATGTGGACGATCTACTCCATCTTGTACAGGTCGGCGATGATGTCGGCACATTTTTCGATGCCGTACATGCTGCTGTCGAGGCAGAGATGGTAGTTTGGTGCGCTGGCCCATTCGCGTTCGGTGTAGTAGCGGTAGTGGCTGGCTCTTTCTCTGTCTTTTCTGGTCAGTACGGTCTGTACGTCTTTGGGATCGTAGCCGTAACGCTCTACTGCTGTCTGTTTACGGAATTCCATATTGGCGTGGATGAAAACGTTCATCACGTCGTCACGTTCGGACAGGAAGTAGTCTGCGCAGCTGCCGACGATGACGCAGGGCTCTTTTTCTGCAAGGTCTTTGATCACACGACCCTGTGCGATGAAGAGCTGGTCCTGCAGGGACATACGCTCTTTTGAAAAGGTATTGTAGGCAAATGTCAGACTGGTTGCTATATTAAACAGCAGGCTGTTGGTGACTTTTTCACCGTTTTCTTCGATAAAATCTGCTGCGAAACCGCTCTCTTTTGCGATCATCTCGATCAGCTGCTGGTCGTAACATTTAATACCCAGCTTTTCCTCCACCATATGACCGATGGCTCTTCCGGCACTGCCGTGCTGACGACTGATGGTAATGACTCTTTTTTTCATGATAAATCCGCCCCCTGACTCACTGTTCTTATTATGTAATAGAATACCACAAATCGTGGCGTTGGGCAATGTTCGGAGGATTATTTTCTGACAATTTCCGTATAATCAAAGGGGACAAGTGTGTTTACATCATCACGGCACTGGTTGTCGAGAGCAGCCACATAAGTGCTGTCATCTTCCCCGTAATTATAGAACAGATCTCTTCCGCTCCAGATCAGCGTATGCGCGATCATACCATTGACCATATCTGTATCCGCACAGCGTTTAAAGGTGAGTCCTGTTTCTTCCTGCAGGGCTGCATACTGTTCTGTGACGGTCGACTGGATGTAGTTGCGGTACTCTGTTGTTGAGGTATCTACATTATCATCTGCACCCCTGGTCGTTATCTGTTTCTCAACCGTATTATGAGGATCTCCGCCCATAATCGTTGTAATCTGACGCAGATTAACCTCTGCTTTCTCTATATCTCCTGTTTCGATCATAACAGAGGTATCCCACTTTGTTTCAAAATACCAGTATTTTGAAAAATCCAGTGTACCATTCGCATACTTCATCTGCTGTATACTTTCACTTTGCAGATCGTTTCCGGAAAAGTCATACGCGTACAGATACAGAGAAGTGTTTCCCTGATATTCTTTGACAAATACAGTCAGACGGCTTTCCCAGCGGTATTTGCAGTAATCGCTCATATCTATGGCGATGGTATCCTGCAGGCTGACGGTCTGACCGGCTGCTTCGTATACTTCCAGATACATCCGTCCAGTATCACCCGGAGTGAAGCGTACCACCAGCATTTCCTCCTGCCCGTCATCGTCCAGGTCACTGATCAGTGCACTTAATATACCATCCATCGGGGAATCATCTCCCATCTCCCATGTTTTCAGAGATGTAGAGAGCTTCCACGGATCGGCAGACATAATGCCGTACTGTGGAATCAATGTAGTCTGCAGATACTGTTTAAAGAGTTCATCCGGCTGCTGTTGCTCCTTCATGCTCTCTTCTGTGTCCAGAGATGTTTCCGGTGCTTTTGATACATCCTTATCTGTTTTTTTCGGCTTATCACCCTGATCTGTTTCTTTATGCTGTTCTTTTTCTGTCGTCGGCTCAGCATTCTCTTCTCGCAGAGCATATGCCTTTTCTACAGCCGCTTTGACGTTCAACATGGGATATATATATGTCTTTCCAAGCGAGATCATATATTTTTCCCATGACTCATTCGATGTATCATCTGAATATTTTGAATCATACACTACTTGCGAAGGATCCACATGGATAGCTTTTTCCTTTGCCGTCTCCAACAGGATTTTTTTCACATCCTGTGCCTCCAGCTCAGGATTTATCGACCAAACAAGAGCCGCTGCACCGCTTACGATCGGAGCGGCCATGGAAGTTCCACTAAGTTTTCCATATGCATTCTCTGCTATAACACCGTTTTTCTGTCCAATAGCAGCAAACGCAAGTGTACTGTAAATATTTTCACCCGGTGCACAAATAGAGACCGTCGAACCATAATTCGATGAATATCTCATTTTATAATATCCAGGCCTGATTTTTTCATTTTTCACAGCACCGACAACTATACTTCCTCCACTGAAATACGAATAGCCGCCAGCTTCCTTTATCAGTTTTTGTACCTTTTCTGTATGTTGTGATAAAAACTGGTCAAATAAGTCATTTGTAAAGGATGCCAAAAAGCCATTTATGCTCGCTGTTTTTCCTGATTTTGTACCATAATTAGCTCCATTCCCTGCACTCTGCACTAAGAGATAATCGTCATACCCCTGTATATGCAGATTGGTCATTGCTGTCATACACCATCGTGCTGTATTCAGGTTCTCTCTTTTTAATGCTTCTATATACTGAGCATATTTTCCTGTACCTAAGTTTTCCTCTAATGAACTCTTCAAACTATAATAATCAAAAAAGCTTTCAAGTATCTTTCCATCATGGGACTCTTTATAATACTGTTTTTTCAGAACGTAATTGTTTCCAAAAGACATATTTACTACCTTAGCGCCCTGACGTACCGCCTCTGAAAAGAATGAAAGATATTGCCCTCCATCAAGAAGACACTCTGTCTCCTGATCCCACTTAATGCCCAACAGTTCTGCCTGATCCGCAACCCCGCGGATACCCACGTCGTTATTCTTGGCTCCAATCAGTCCTGCAACATGCGTACCATGATCTGCTGCCTGATTTATGTTGCCTTTCATAATTTGAATTTTCATGTCTTGATGGATTTCCGAAAAACCGCTGTCGATCACCATTACTTTGATCGGCTGTGCATACTGGGTATACTCCCATCCACCATACGCATCTACAGCTTCGGCCCACCAGTCATTTCCACCGGGATTCTCAATATTTCCTTTATTTGCTTCGTTACCCCATGGATTATTGTCTTCTGCATTGTCACAGATTCCCACCGGTCTGTCTGTGGAGGCATACATCACATGCTCATTCTCCATCAGCTTTTGTGCACACTGCTCCAGATCGGCAAGATCCTGTGCCGGCAGTTTCACCTGAATCATTTCCATTGCTCCGGTAATATATCCTGCGACTTCCCCTCCTGCCAGATCAGCAAGCTCCTGTTTTTCTGTTTCTGACAGAGACCCCATCAGACTCACCATCAGAAGATTATTGTAGTACAGCTCCTGTTTTTCCTTATCGTATGAGAGAGATGCATAACCAGGACGGTAAATTTTGCAGTACTCCGAGTAGGTGATTGTCTCTTCCGGCAATACATCCTGCACATTCACCGGCTCATCTGTACACATACTTTTTACCAGAGTCTCTACAATCTCTTCTTCTGTCATATCAGATAACGACATTTCATCTGCCGTAGTCTGACCTTTTAATGGTAAAAACAGGGACACCATCATACCGATGCCAATAACGAGTACCGCCAGACAAACGCTCACCATCATCCATGGTTTCTTCCTTTTATATGGCTGCACAGCATATACTGTATGATGATCCCTCACCGTTTCCTCATATGCGGTTTCAAACTGGCGGATGAACTGCTGCACATTGCCTCTGTTCTCGCGTGAAAATGTGATATCTTCTTCTCCGGCTTCGCCATCACGTGTTACCAGAGACTGCGGATAGCATTCTGTCAGCAGAACCTGTCTTTTTTCAGCCAGATCATACGCCAGATAGGCAAGCTCCCCTTCCGTTTCTTCCAAAAATTCCTGTATCAGATATCTTCCGCCAACGATCGTCTGTAATGGCAGACTGTATGCCGGACTGTGGTTTTCTTTTTTCATGCATTTTCTCCCTGTATCTGTATGGTTTTTCTATGATCCAGTATAAGTAAAAACAGATAGCCCGACAATCTGTGACAAAATATGTGCCCTGTATTATCTGTTTTTCTGTCACAGGTTCTGAACCTTTCTTATGATAAAATCATCCTGTATTAAGCAGCAGGCCTGCGCTGCTTTTGCATACTCTACAAGCTTATCGGAGGTATCTTTATGATCGACCTTGAGAAACTGTGTCCCGGCTGTATGAAACACCGGGAACATCCGGATAAACCCTGCCCGCACTGTGGCTATCCTGAGGATCGGCTGGACTACCCGGCCAGCCTGCCTGTCTTTTCCATTCTTGCCGGGAAATACCTGCTCGGCAGTCCGCTGGGAAAAGGTGGTTTTGGTATCACCTACATCGCCATGTATCTGCCGGACGAAACGATCGTAGCTGTCAAGGAATTTTTTCCTGCCGATCTGGCTGTACGTGACAGCGACCGGGAAACTGTTGTCCCCCAGGAAGAAGCAAAAGCGGTTTATTTTCGCACCGGAATGAAGAGCTTTGCCAAAGAAGGACAGATTCTGTCCCGGCTTTCTTTTGTTCCTCATATCGTCCGTGTCAGAGAAATGCTCAATGCCAACCATACGACCTATCTGATCATGGAATTTGTCCCCGGTATCCCGCTGAAAAAATACATGAAAGCCAGAAACGGTCCTTTTACAGAAAAACAGGCACTGGGCATGCTCCATCCCATTCTGCTTTCACTCGATACCATACATAAACAGAATATCCTGCACCGGGATATCAGTCCAGAAAACCTGATGGTGCTTCCGGATCATACACTGACACTGATCGATTTTGGTGCGGCACGTACCTTTTCCCGCAATGACGACGATAATCTGACTGTAATTCTCAAGCGTGGCTATGCACCGGAGGAACAGTATCATTCCAACAGTCGCCAGGGGCCGTGGACGGATTTATATGCGATCTGCGCTGTACTCTATCAGATGCTGACTGGGATCCTGCCACAGGAAGCTTCCGCACGCGCTGTTGAAGACCACCTGACACCAATCAGCCAGATCAGAGGACTGCAGCTGTCTGCATCCACCTGCCGTGCACTGGAAAAAGGTCTGCAGCTGGATCCTATGGAACGTTATCCCGATATTTCTTCCTTAATGAAAGAACTGTATCCAAAGCAGACCGTTTACGAATCAGCCAGACCTTCATCTGATTCTTCGTCACAGCAGTCGTCTTCTGCCATTTGTACAGAAAATGTGCAGTCTGAACGGATTTTTCATGATGAAGAAAAGACTCCGGAAACGATCATGCATGAGCATGAAAATATCGACGATACGTTTTCCCGGAAAGACACCAACACTTCCGTGAAACCAAAATCACGAAAAAAGCGTTATATAATAGCAGGTATTATCATAGCACTGTGTGTAGATCTTGTTTTTGGCGGTCCCCTGTTTTTCCGTCTCAGAGGCTACCGGGTACCCTGGTTTATCCGTCCCTTTACTTTAAACAGATCTGTCAGCCCCGACAGTCTTTCAGATAATTCGGTTGACAGTACTCTTTCTTCTGCGGCAGAGATAGCTTCCTTATTTTCCCTTACCGAGGAAACACAAGCTACTGTAGATGCCATTGACCAGGCTATAAATGTTACGTTTGACCGTAAACTTCTGCTGGCAAACATGGAAGATTTTGACACAGTGTGGCAACATGCCCTGCTGGATTACTCCAGCAACTCTGAAACTCTCATCTACCCCGCAAACAACCCTGATTACCCCAGCGACGCTGACACTCTCCTCAGCTATCTTCCTGCATGGTGTGATACGCTCGGAAATGTGTGGGATGCCTTTAATTTTCAATGCAGCTCAGGGCAATCCGTGTCTGATAATGAGACGCTTGATCAAATACTTCAGGAAGAAAGCACTGTTGCTATACTGATTGCTGACACAGCTGTCTCCTGTCCTTACGGACAGAATGATTATGACAACACGAGTTTTGTACTGTCGAAGCTTCTGGATACGATCTATACCAATATTTCAGATCACATTCTCGACACCCGCAGAGAAAATGGCGAAACTATCAGCGATGATATGATAAAAAATGTGAAAGCCGAATATGGCATGGGTCTTATCCATGATATATATGCACGTGCAATTACCCATACCTTTTTGGTTGATCCAGAATTAAACAATTCAGCTGTAACAGCCTCTGTTTCACACCCCCTGAATGATGTACTCCGGCGGTTCTTTGAGGATCATGCAGAATGTGCACGTCTTTACTATGACAGATATTCCGACTCATATTCTGATATTTTTATGCAGCATTTAAATACGTATCTGGACTAAAATCCATAAACTAAACTGCTCCCGCAGTTTTCTCCTGATGCATGAAAATGCAAAAAGCCACAGGATTTCCGCATTATACGGAAACCTGTGGCTTCATATTCATCATATATATTGAGCCTTCGCCTGACGAACCAGTTTTGCTTTTATCTTTTGTTCAGCACCTCATCCTCACCGGAATCTGAATTCCGGTCCGTTCTTTCCCAGTCGTATACCATCCCCCGGTCTGACCGGAACAAAGGTACCTTTTGGCAATCTGGTGCCGTTCAGTAAATATGTACCATTGGTGGACATATCCTGTACATACATGCCATCGGTACGATACTGTACCATACAGTGGATCCGGCTGATTCCGGATTCGTTTAAGATCACCCGGCACAGCTGAGGATTTCGCCCGATCGCCAGCTGTCGGATATCCTGCATATTAAAGGATGCACCGTTAAATTCTCCCCCGAAACAGTCCATAAAGCTGGCTTTTGCCGGTTCAGCCTGTACAGGCATCTGCCTCTCGGTCATTGCGTTACTCTTTGTCTGTTCGATGCTCTGCGTTTGTACAGCCTTTGCTTTTTTCGATTGTGCAAACATTTGCTTTTTTTCGGAAATGGCTTTTGTACCTGTCTGAGAAATTCCTGCTGCCATCTCTTCTTTTTTTTCGGCCCGGATGACCTTGATTCCTTTGAAAACACCTGGAATCCAGGCAAAGCCTATGGCACAGCTCAGTATGAACATCGTAAACAAAAGACCTCTGAGAATACCGCCTCCTTTTCCGGTACAGATCCACCAGATAAAACCGGCGTCCAGGACATGTCCGCTGTAATGCAGCGCTCCGGCCGCCCAGCTTAACATCAGCCTCCAGCCAAAAGCATAGCCGAAACCGTATACGCCGCCTCCCAGTCCGGCAAGCAACGTACCAAAGAGCCATCCCACTACAGAATCCATCTCAACGGTTCCCATAATTCCCATGATGATGGCCACGATTATACCACCGATCAGTGCCCCTCTTTTCCCCGCAGTCCGGGCGGAAACCCTTTTTTTCTCCGCTTCCATTATGCTTTCACCTCATCTTCCATTGTATCATCCCATGAGAATTTTTCTCCGCAAAGCGGAATTAACATAAGTTCTGTATTGCCAAGGGTAAGTACATCGTATGCCTGCAGCTTCTGACTGCTGATCACTACCTCTCCATTCAGATAGCAAAGCTCTCTGGCATCACCGGCAGCTACGATAAAGGCTCTGCTTTTCGGATCATACACGACAGCTGCATGACGAAGTCTGGATACACTCTGATCAGCCCCCAGAACAATATCCATATTGGCAGCACGACCGATGAAATTGCGGCCGCTTTTGAGTTTAAAGCTTTCCCCACGGTATGCGCCTTTAATACATACCAGCCAGCCCACAACCGGTTCCACGCCGATCACCTGCGCATAATATCCAACGGTGCAGTTTTCATCCTCTTCCGGCTCTTCCCATCCCCTGACTGCGGTATTGACAAAAGAAGGCTGCGGTTTCTTTTGTGCTGCATTCATATTCTCATTTACCGGCTGCTGCACTGTTTTTTCCTGTGCTGCATGTACGGAAAAATCCTCTGTTTTCAGAGCCTCCGTAACTGCTTCCGCATCATCCTGCGGCACACAGTACGGGCAGGATGCATATTTATCCGCATCATAAAAATGGCCATTCGGGCATGTAGTTAATTTCATTTTTCATTTTCTCCTTTTTCCTGTTTATTTTCTACCGGTGTATACCGGATAAGGATCAGTGTGGTATTGTCCATCCGTCTGGGCTGATTGCGTATCACGGCTTCTGCCATCTTACCGGCATATGTTTCATACTCTCCGGAAAGTTCATCCAGACATTGTGCCAGCTGTTCTTCTGAACACTGCCGGTAAAATCCATCACTGCACAGAACAATCTGATCTCCGGCTTCAAGTGCCAGTCCTTCCATAGATATATCCATATATTTAAGACCACACATACCGATATAGCTGACCAGTGCCTCTCCCTGTGCAAGCCCGGCATCGTACTGCTCCTGTGTGATTGTTTTGTCCTGCAGACGTTTTTCCAGCAACATACGGTAATTATGTGCCGTCGTCAGACATGTGGTATTGTGATTTCGTACCAGATAGATTTTACTGTCACCTACAGAAAGCCAGAACAGCCTGTCCTGCTTCAGCCATACAGATACCAGTGTTGTACCGGCTCCCAGTGGTTCACCTGCTTTTCCTGTGATTCCTGCCACTTCTTCATCCAGTACACAGGCTGTATGCATAAAAAACTCCGGCGGGCTTTCCTCTTTACTCTTTTTAAACTGTGCAAGAAGACTGGAGCATGCCGTAAAACTGGCCAACTCCCCACCGCCAAGGCCACCCATACCGTCACAGACAACAGCCAGAAAACCTTTGTCTTTTGCGAAAGTATATCCCAGACTGTCCTGCTGATTTTTCCGGCTGCCGATCAGGCTGGCAGCGGAAACCTGCAGCCAGTCCGGCTTTTCTGCTGCTTCCTTTATATACAGATTTTCTGTAACTGCTGTCTCATCCGGAATATCCTGCTCAGTAGTCGGTTTCAAATTGCTTGATCTTTCCGTTTCTTTTTTCTCTGTTTCTTCTCGTTTGTTTCTCCAACGATCTAATACATTTTTTCCGGGAATATCTTTCTTTTTATCCACAACTTTGTCTCTGCCAAATAAGCGCACGGCATCACCTCCGGTCATTCTTTCTTTAAGTATAAGGAAAAACACCTTCATGAACAATCTGTGACAAAATGTGTGCGCATTATTTTCCATATTTTGTCACAATACGTTTGCACATAGTATGCTAAAATGGACATATACGAAATCGTTTTTTCAGAAAAAGGAGACTTTTAGTATGTCAAAGTTCAGTATGTATCTTAAAACTCTGATAGAGGACAGCGGCGAATCCATTTCTTCTATCTCCCGGAATATCGGTGCTGAACGCACCTCCATACATAAAGCCTTAAATGACGAAAGGATCTTATCCTATAAGGTTGTTCAGGCTCTTGCCCGCCATTTTAACCTTTCCGTAGATAAAAGGATGGAATTTTTCAGGCTGTATGACATCTTACTGCAGGGTGAAGAAACCTACGAAAACAGGCAGGCTGTCTGTGAGCTTTTAAACTCACTTTCCTCTGTCCGCTTTTCCATGCTTCCACCGCCGCAGGTCGATACGATAGATCTGGGCAGCCAGCTGATCAAAGGCGAATATGCCGTCCAGAATGCCATCCGTACGGTTCTCATCTACGAAACCACCCATACAGCCAAAGCTTCTTTTTCCATGTTTCTGCCGGAAAAACTGGATCTGACCATGGAACTGATGGAACTCTGGCTGGCTGCAAACGATTTCACGGTAGACACGCTGCTCAGCTTTCATACCAGACAGACTTCCGGTGTCAGAAATATCCGGCTGCTTCGTTCTGTCATTCCGTTATGTCTGGCTTCGCGCGGTAATTATCGCCCCTACTATTTCTGTGAAGCCCCGAAAACCGCTACGATGTCTCCCATGAGCTACTACATCATCACACCCCATTACCTGATCCAGATGTCCGAAGATCTGACTATGGCACAGATCCGTGATGATGCCGATCTGATCGATTTCTATACCGGATTTTTCCATAATCTGCTCGAATGCTGTGACCCACTGGTACGTTGTAATGCGAATATACTGGAAGTTTTACAGGAATATATTTCCAATACTTCTCCGGATTCCCTGCAGGTACTGATGCCCCAGCCCTGCCCCGGACGCTATATCACACCGGCGATCATCCAGAAATATATGCACAACGATACGATGCCCTACAGAGAAATGTTTAATCTCGTCGAACATCACTTTTCTGTTCTGCGCCAGATCACCGGTACCTATCAGACCGTTTTTACCGAAAAAGGACTGCAGGATCTGATCCACTCCTGCACCATGGCTGATCTGCCACCACAGTATGTTCCGCCACTTGATCCGCAGGATATCCGCCAGATGCTGCGCTATCTCTACGATGAAATCGACAAAGGCAGTGTCCAGGGCATCCTCGTACGCCCGAACAGCCTGCAGCTGCCCGACTATCTGGCAATCTATGTGCATCCAAAAACCGGACTGCACATTTATTCCACCAATGCCTTTGTCTATGGTGCTTACTGCTGCAATATCCATATCGCAGAAGAATCCATCTGCAAAATCTTCTGTGACTTCATGCAGTCCCTTGCCGGAAGCAGCCTTGTCTATTCCAGAGAAGATACCCTGCAGATACTGGCACAGCATATCGCAGAAATGGAGGTATAGATCATGCAGAGAAAAAACTATGCTTTAAAAACTGTTATCGCCGTTATTTTACTGCTTCTGGAGCTTTTCCTTGTCTTCCTTCCGGTTTTTAACGGTACCACAGCCCTCACAATATGCAGACAAATCTGGGCAAACGGCAGTATTCTCATACGCATCGTCATACCGCTTCTGCTGCTGATCTGTCCTGTCATCAGTATTGTTTTTCTCTGGCAGCTTCGTACCGCCACAGCAGCAGATACACCTGTTGCAGCATCCGATATCACAACAGATACCAGTGAGGATGAAACAACAGACTGTGCCCGTATTACTTTTCTGTCCGGGCCATTACAGGGACAGTCTTTCCCGCTTCCTGCCTATGAAACTATAAATCTCGGCCGAAGCAGCCAGATCTGTCAGATTGTGATCAACTCAGCTGACATCAGCCGTCATCACGTTACGATCTGTTATCACGCGACCAGACATACCTTTATCATTACTGACCATTCTGCCAACGGAACCTACTCCGTCGACGGTGAACGTCTGATTCCCAATACCAGTATAGAAGTACCGGATGGCAGCATCTTCTCTCTTGGAAACAAAGTGACATCTTTCCGGCTTCTGGCCCATACGGAGGTTTACTTATGATCGACGTAAAAACACTGTGTCCCGGATGTATGCAGACACATGCGGATCCATCCACTAAATGTCCGCATTGCGGTTATTCATCTGATACATCCACAGTCAAAAATGCGCTGCCTGTTTTTTCTATTTTAAACGGCAGATATCTGCTCGGCTGCCCACTGGGCAAAGGAGGATTTGGTATTACATATATTGCCATGGATCTCCCCACTGAACGCATCGTCGCTGTCAAAGAATATTTTCCGGCTGATCTTGCCTGCCGGGCCGATGATAATGAAACTGTACTCCCTTTATCCGAAGAGCAGAAACTCTATTTCAGTACCGGAATAAAAAGTTTTGTAAAAGAAGGCGAAATACTTCACAGACTTTTGGGTATTCCCGGAATCGTGCAGTATCAGGATACCCTGTACTGCAACAATACCGCGTATCTGATCATGGACTATATTCCCGGCATTTCTCTGAAAAAACAGCTGAAAAAGCAGGGCACCCCTTTCACAGAACAACAGGCACTTTCCATGATGCGGCCGATTCTTGAGGCTTTGCAGATCATGCATCAGAAACAGCTTCTGCATCGCGACATCAGTCCTGAAAATCTGATGTACCGTCCGGATCATACCCTGACTCTGATCGATTTTGGTGCAGCCCGCGAATTTTCCACAGACGACGATGAAAACCTGACCGTTATCCTGAAAAGAGGCTATGCTCCCGAAGAACAGTACCACTCCGGCAGCCGCCAGGGACCATGGACCGACGTTTATGCCGTCTGTGCCGTATTCTATCACATGCTGACCGGGAAACTGCCTCAGGAAGCCCAGAAACGTGCCACACACGACGACCTGACACCGCTCTCACAGCTTCCAGAACTCTCTATCAGTCGTTCAACCTGTCAGGCACTGGAAAAAGGACTGCAGG
>JAHZHB010000126.1:0-3144 GCA_019420465.1 Lachnospiraceae bacterium | reverse complement strand
TTACGCCAGTATAAAAGACCTGATGAAAGATCTGTACGTGGCCTCTGCAGATACAGATTCTCCGTTCAAACCCTGTACTGACACTACCGCGTCCCAACCAGAAAAAGCAACCATACCTTCGGATCCAACTCCCGACATTACACCCGGACATCATACAGAAACAGGTATGTCCACAACCGGTTCACATGCTCCCGAATCTTCTCGGAATCAAAATTTTTTTACAGAACCAGGTAATGATATACATGACAATAAAGAAGGAATTTTTTCTTCCCTTTCTATCCTGATTGTCCTGGTTATCATAGGCGGATTTTGTTTTTTTTCATTATCGATGATATTAAAAATCCTTACGACACAGTCCTCCCCTGCACCATCTTCGTCCCCATCCGTTTCTGCCAGCAACATCTCTCACGCACTCGCTGAAACGCTTGATTCTGGTACAGATAATGATATGGAACAGTCTCATGACATCGTTTTTTCAGAAACAGATACCGCCGTAGCTTCCACATCTTCATCTGATCAGGAGACAAAGGTTGTTATATACAGGTATCTTGGCAGTCCCCAAGCCGAGCAATACACATACAGCTCCCTCACAGATGCTCTGAGTTACCTGGATTCCTGTGATACTGCTGACTCTCCCGTCCCTGTTGAATTACGACTTCTGGAGGATATTTGCGAAGACATAGTCATTCCCGCCAGTGTCCGTGTAGAAATCAACCTTGACGGCCATACGCTGAAAAATATTTCAGAACATACCATCACAAATTACGGTTACATTACCCTGTCAGAAGGCACCCTGGATAATATTTCCAACGAAAAAGCCGCCCTGTGCAACATGGCTGGCGCCAGAGCTGACCTTTTCCATACGACAGTAACAAGAAGTGCCGAGAACGGCAAAAGGGATGCAGACTCCGCTGACAACAGCTATTACACTATCGATAATCAGGGACAGCTTAACATCACTGCCTGCAAAATCTCCAATTCCGGCAGTTGCTCAAGCACCATCCACAACGGTACAAAATCATCTGACAGCACCGACAACGCCTCCCTCTACATCACAGATGCAGCAACAGAAATATCCGGCGGACTGTTTGTTATAAAAAATGAGCCAAACGGTACAACAACTATTAACAAAGGCTATTTTCGTTCCAGCTATGACAGCCTGATCTACACCAGAGGCTCCCTTTTTATCAAGGGAGGTTCCTATTCTGACGCTCCCAGCGCCATAAAATATGCCGGAGGCACTTATGAAATCGGAACAGATACCTACATTTCTACAGACAAAGATGTTGATTCAGAATGAAATGAAACACACTAAAAACTATTTTTTGAAACATTCCTGCTATATGCAGCCATAACCTCAAAACAGGAAAAGACGACTGTCCCATCACACCAGTCGTCTTTTCCTGTTTGTATCCAACTCTTATAAATCCATTCCCTGTTTCATAATCCCGGCCAAACATCAAAACGGGTTCATCAAACCAATTACTGATCATTCCAGACAATCAAGCTTGGCCCACTGAACCAATTATTGATATGTATGACAAACAAAAAAGCCCCAGAACCTTTCAGCTCTGAGACTCATCCAAGCAGCAACTAGGGGAATCGAACCCCTGTTTTCGCCGTGAGAGGGCGACGTCTTAACCCCTTGACCAAGTTGCCATGTCGCATCGACTTATTCATAATACACCCATTCATCACAAATTGCAAGCACTTTTTTAAATTTTTTTATTTTTTCACACACTTCCCACAATTCCCCCTTACCCGCGCAGCAGGCGCCAGCCGCCCTGTGCCTCACCACGCACCACCCTGCCACCCACAAACTCCCCCTCCCCGCACAGCAGGCGCAGCCGCCCTGTGCCCCACCACCTATCACCCTGCCACCCCCGCGTCCCTCACTCACAGGTCGTTGGTCAAAAAATGCCGCCGGGTGTCTGCTCTTTGGAAAATCCCTAAAGCGCGGGCTGACTGGTTCCTGGTGCGCAGATGGTCATCCGGCAGGGGCAGATGTTGCCTCACCAGGCAACATCTGAAGTCGCCCTGAGCGTCATTTTCATCAGAAAATGGCGCGAATGCGACTGATCCCCTGACGGATGGCCATCTGCACACCTGGAACCATCGCCCAAGCGTCGGGATTTTCCAAAGAGCAGACACCCGGCGGCATTTTTCGACCAACGACCGTCCCCCCACAGCCATCCACAAACAACAAAAAAAATCCCAGAACCCTTCCGAGCTCTGAGATTCATCCAAACAGCAACTAGGGGAATCGAACCCCTGTTTTCGCCGTGAGAGGGCGACGTCTTAACCCCTTGACCAAGTTGCCATACATCAACCGCATTACCGCGCTGACTCAATCAGTATATCCGATTCTCTCCCCAATGTCAACAACTTTTTTACAAAAATGACAAAAAATACCGAAAACAGAAAAGGACACACAAGCCACCTCCGCTCATATGCCCCTTTCCCTATCCACTTCCGTCCCATCCAAAGACCGCTTCAGCTCTTACTCCTCCTCCACAGCCTCCGCCGGAACAAAAATCCTCTTCTCCTTCATCTGCTCCTGCACCCGCGCATTATGCACAGCCTCCTTGCAGAAAAAGTCCTGCGCGCACAGCTTCTCTTTACCCCGAAGATCCACACGCTCATAACTGCCATCCGCCTGCAGAATCCGCGCCTTCAGCGTATCCGCCAGCTGCACATACACGATATGCATCACCTGCTCCTTCACATCCGGATCAAGCACCGGGAAAACGATCTCCACACGACGGTTCAGATTACGCGGCATCCAGTCCGCACTGCCAATATAGACCTCATCTGCCCCGTTATGATGGAAATAAAAGATCCGCGCATCCCCCAGAAAATTACCAACGATCGAACGCACCGTAATATTCTCACTCACACCCTCGATCCCCGTCTTCAGACAGCAGATGCCCCGGATGATCAGCTCAATCTTAACACCAGCCTCCGAAGCCTCATACAACGCACGGATAATATCCGGATCACACAGTGAATTCATCTTCGCAATGATATGACCCACGCCACCCTGTCTCGCATGCTCCGTCTCCCGCTCGATCATACGCAGGAAACGCTTTTTCATCCAGATTGGCGCCACGATCAGATGGTGCCAGCTCGACGGCTCCGAATAGC
>JAHZHB010000125.1:8118-24978 GCA_019420465.1 Lachnospiraceae bacterium | reverse complement strand
AAAATGTTTTTAAGAGGCGAGAGTGGGAAAAAACTGGAGATCGTGGCATCTTCGATCGGTGGCGGCCGGATCCTGGTCAATGAGATCGACGGACTGACAGCCAATTTCAGCGGGGATTATCCGACGCTGATCGTGCATAATCAGGATCAGCCGGGGCATGTTATGGAGGTGACCAGCATGCTGGGCCATAAAGGCATCAATATCGCTACGATGCAGCTGTATCGTGACGGCCGTGGCGGAAAGGCTGTCATGGTCGTGGAGTGTGATCAGGAAGTGCCAGAAGAAGGTATCGAATGGTTAAGACGTGTGGAAGGCGTCCTTAAAGTCACTTATCTCAGTCTGGCATAGGAGGAGCATATATGTATTCATCTTTGGAAGAACTCTGCCGTGAGGCAGAGGAAAGAAAACTTGAGATCTGGGAACTGGTGCTGTTCGATGATATGCAGCAGCGCGGTGTGAGCCGGGAGGTTTCCTTTGCCGATACAAAAAATCTGTATCTGACCATGAAAGCTGCGGATGCCGGATATGAAAAGGATTTAAGCTCGCACAGCGGTCTGGTCGGCGGTGACGGGCAGAAGCTTTCGGAGGCGAGAAAAAAGGGACAGTTTTACTGTGGCGATTTTATCGGCATGGTGATGGAAACCGCGGTCAAGATGGGTGAGTCCAATGCCTGTATGAAAAAGATCGTGGCTGCGCCGACGGCGGGGTCCTGTGGTGTGATGCCTGCCGTGCTGTTAAGCATTCAGAAAGAAAAAGGCCTGGATGATAATAAAATGACAGAAGCGCTGTTTGTGGCAGCAGGGATCGGAGGCGTGATCGCCAACAGGGCTTTCCTTGCCGGTGCAAGCGGCGGATGCCAGGCAGAGATCGGGTCGGCTTCGGCGATGGCGGCGGGTGCTGCAGCCTATCTGGCCGGTGGCAGTGTCAGACAGATCGCCGATGCCGCAGCTCTGGCCCTCAAAGGCCTGTTAGGTCTTGCCTGTGATCCGGTGGCCGGGCTGGTCGAAGTGCCCTGTGTCAAACGAAATGTGATCGGCAGTGTCAATGCACTGACGAGTGCGGATATGGCACTGGCGGGGATCGTAAGCCGTATTCCGCCGGATGAGGTGATCGATGCGATGAAGAGTATCGGTATCTGTATGCCGGGATGTTTAAAGGAGACAGGCACTGGTGGTCTGGCGGCAACACCTGCGGGAGAAGCGATCCGTGAGCAGATGGCATAGGCATATTATAGACAAAAAATCACATGAAAAATAAGCACTTTGCACAAAAAATAAGCGTTTCATTTGACGGGATGATATTGAATTTCTGCAGAATGTATGCTAGGATAAACAAAATGTGTTTTGTGTTTTTCATATGGAGGAGTAGTTTATTATGGCAGAGAGTAAAGTAAAGACGATCGGCGTACTTACCAGCGGTGGCGATGCCCCGGGTATGAACGCGGCGATCCGTGCCGTTGTGCGAAGAGCCCTGTCACAGAATATTGCTGTGAAAGGTATCCTGAAGGGATACGACGGACTGATCAACAACGATATGGTAGATATGACCAGCCGTGATGTGTCAGATATCATCCAGCGCGGCGGTACGATCCTGTATACAGCCAGATGCCCTGAAATGCGTACACCGGAAGGTCTGGCCACAGCCGTAGAAAACTGTAAAAAGAACGGTATCGACGGTCTGGTCGTTATCGGTGGTGACGGTTCTTTTGCCGGCGCACAGAAGCTGGCCAATGAAGGTATCAATGCCATCGGTGTACCCGGCACGATTGACCTGGATATTTCCTGTACGGATTATACGATCGGTTTTGATACAGCGATCAATACAGCGATGGAAGCGATCGACAAGATCCGGGATACATCCGCTTCCCATGAAAGATGTTCCGTTATCGAAGTTATGGGACGTCATGCCGGCTATATTGCTCTGTGGTGCGGTATTGCCAACGGTGCAGATGATATCCTTCTTCCTGAATATTATGATTATGATGAGCAGAAGCTGATCGACAAGATCATTCTCAACCGTTCCAGAGGAAAGACACATCATATCATCATCAATGCAGAGGGTATCGGACATTCTGCCAGCATGGCAAAACGTATCGAGGCTGCTACCGGTATCGAGACACGTGCTACGATCCTTGGTCATATGCAGCGTGGCGGATCTCCGAGCTGCCGTGATCGTTTCTTTGCTTCACTGATGGGTGCCTATGCGGTAGATCTGCTTCGCAGAGGCGAGACAAAGCGAATCGTAGGTATCAAGAGCGGTGAGATCGTTGACTTTGATATCAACGAAGGTCTGGCCATGCAGAAACAGGTATCCAGAGAACAGTACGAGATCGCACAGACACTGTCCTACAGCTATGGTGATTTCAACCTGGGTGCTGCGGGTACGATCAATCCGCTGAAAAGCAAATTCTGAGCATAGGTTTTTTGGGCTGCCATAAAAAGCGTTTTTCTCCGGGGATGGAGAGGGACTGCCGGATGTGGCAGCCTTTTTTGCCATATCCGGCAGGTGTGAGATCCTGGCAGTGGCCGGTGTCTGAAAAGAGAGGGAGAAAGAAGGAAATATGACAAAAGAAGAAATACTGCAGCAGTTATATGGCTACTCTGCTTTTCGCCCCGGGCAGGCCGGACTGATCGAGGCAACACTTGCGGGCAGGGATGTCTTTGGGATTATGCCGACAGGTGCGGGCAAATCGGTATGTTACCAGATTCCGGCACTGTTGCTTCCCGGTATCACGCTGGTGGTGTCCCCGCTGATCTCCCTGATGAAGGATCAGGTCAGTGCATTAAACCAGATGGGCGTCCATGCGGCATATTTAAACAGTTCGCTGACGGCAAACCAGTATATGAAAGCACTGCAGCTGGCCAAAAGAGGCCAGTACAAGCTGATCTATGTGGCTCCGGAGCGGCTTCTGACAGAGTCATTTCTTGATTTTGCGCGTTATGCGGATATTTCGCTGCTGGCTGTGGATGAAGCTCATTGTGTGTCCCAGTGGGGACAGGATTTCAGGCCAAGTTATCTTAAAATCCGGGAGTTTGTCGGGGCACTGTTAAAACGACCGGTGATCGCGGCCTATACAGCAACAGCCACAAAAGCTGTCCGGGATGACTGTATAGCTATGCTCGGCCTTAAGGAGCCGTTGATCGAAACGACAGGCTTTGACCGGGAAAATCTGTATTTTGAGGTGCGCCAGCCGGCAGATAAGATGAAAGAAGTGTTGGAGATTCTTGAAAAACACCGGCAGGAAAGCGGGATCATCTACTGTGCAACAAGGAAAAATGTAGAAGAAGTCTGTGACCGGCTGATCCGGGAGGGCTACAGGGCCACGCGGTATCATGCCGGACTGTCTGATGAGGAGCGGTCGCAGAACCAGGAGGATTTTCTGTACGATGTCTGCCCGGTCATGGTGGCGACAAATGCCTTTGGTATGGGAATCGACAAGTCAAATGTCCGTTATGTGGTCCATTATAATATGCCGAAAAATATGGAAAGCTACTATCAGGAGGCCGGGCGTGCCGGGCGGGATGGCGAGGCGGCGGAATGTATTCTTCTGTATGCCGGACAGGATGTGGTGACCAATCAGTTTTTTATCGAACATGCGAGAGAAAATGATGAGCTTACGGGTGAAGAGCTGCAGATCGTCAAAGTCCAGGACGAAAAAAGGCTGAAGGATATGACGTTTTACTGCTTTACCGAGGACTGTCTGCGCCAGTACATGTTGGCCTATTTCGGGGAAAAGGCAAAGGAATCCTGTGGTAACTGTGGAAACTGCTGCGGAGATTTTGACGTGATGGATGTGACAGACGCGGCACTGGCACTTTTGCGTGCTGTATTTGAAAGTGGCAGCCGCTATGGTGCACAGGTGATTTTGGATGCGCTGCGGGGCAGCACAAGCCAGAAGGTCAGACAGTTTCATCTGGATGAACTGTCCGTGTATGGCACACTGGCCAAAATGCCGGTGCATACACTCCGACGTATCCTGCATAAACTGTATGGTATGCTTTTACTCAGGCAGGAGGGAGATACCTACCCGATCGTAAAGCTCACTGCAGAGGGGCGCGAAATGCTTCTGGAAGAGGTGCCCGTACGCATCACCATGCAGGTGCCGAAACGCAAAGAAAGGGCACAGGAAAAAGCGAAGAAAATGCAGGCAAAGGGAACGCTTTTGGAGGCGGATACCGACAGTTCAGCATTTGAACAGTTGAGACAGCTGCGTCTTCGTCTGGCCAGAGAGCAGCATGTGCCGCCGTATATCGTTTTTTCGGACAAGACGCTGGCTGATATGTGCCGGAAGCTGCCAAAAACCAGACAGGAGATGCTTTCGGTATCCGGTGTCGGTGAAAAGAAATATGAGCTGTACGGCGAGATCTTTTTGCAGGAGATACAAAAGCTGTATGAAGAAAAATAAAGTGTCAGGGCGCAGGCTCTGAAAAAGGAGGCCGTATGTTTGGCTACGTGACAGTGCACAGGGAAGAATTAAAAATCAAAGAATATGAGACATACAAAGGCTTTTACTGCGGAGCCTGCCAGGCACTGCAGCAGGAATATGGCTTTCTGGGACAGCTGACGCTGTCCTACGATATGACGTTTCTGACACTTTTACTGAGTTCGCTGTACGAGCCAGAGCAGAAGTTTTCCAAAAAGCGCTGTGTGGCGCATCCGCAGAAAAAGCGTCTGATGATCGAAAACGAATACTCGGTATACGCTGCACATATGGGGATACTGCTTACCTGGTACAAGCTTTTAGATGACTGGAAGGATGAAAAAAAGGCGACTGCGCGTGTGGGACTTTGTGCCTACCACAAAGCCTTTGAAAAAGCCAGAAAGCTGTATCCCGAAAAGGATAGAAGGATCCGGAAATATTTAAGGGAACTTTCCGCTCTGGAAAAGGAAAAAAGCACGGATATCGACCGGGTGGCAGGAAGCTTTGGCCATCTTCTGGGTGAGATCTTTGCGGTAAAAGACGATATCTGGCGCAGGGATCTGTACCGAACAGGCTTTTATCTGGGCAAATTTATCTATCTGATGGATGCCTGGGATGATATCGAAAAGGATGAAAAGACAGGCAACTACAATATTTTGCTTTTGCACAGACAAAAAAAGTACGGGGCACAGGCGACAGAACAGAAAAACAGGGAAGACTTTGCCGCATGGGCCAGCCGCCTTTTAGTAAGCATGATGGCGGCCTGCAGTGAATCTTTTGAGTGTCTGCCGCTGGTGCAGGATGTTGCAATTTGCGAGAATATCCTATATGATGGGGTATGGAACCGCTTTGACAAAATAAAAAAAGAGACTGCCGGAAATGACAGTGCAGTCTGAACTGACGGAGAGAATCATGAAAGATCCCTATGAAGTGCTGGGCGTTTCAAAAAATGCCAGCCAGGAAGAAATAAAAAAAGCATACAGAGAATTAAGCCGCAAGTACCATCCGGATTCCTATGTAGACAATCCGCTGGCAGATCTTGCGGAGGAAAAGTTTAAGGAAGTGCAGGAGGCCTACCGGCAGATCATGGACGGGCAGTCCTCCTACCAGAGTCATACCGAGTCCTACAGTTACGGACAGTCTTCGTACCAGGACTATCAGCAGAATGCGTCTGCCGGACATGTGTATGCGGATGTGCGTAATATGCTCAATGCCCGCCGCTACTACGATGCACTGAATGTTCTGCGACCGATGGGCAACCGTACGGCCGAATGGCATTACTGCTATGCTGTGGCAAGCCTTGGCATGGGCAACAATGTGGACGCCTATGACCATGCCACACAGGCGGTACAGATGGAGCCGGGCAATATGGAATACCGTTCTTTCCAGCGTCATCTGCAGAGCCAGAATACCCGTTACCAGCAGCGTCCGACGTATCAGAACCGTTCCGGAAACGGCAGCTGCTGCACAGGAGATGCCTGCTGTGATCTGTGGATCGCAGACAGTCTCTGCGAATGTATGGGAGGAGACCTTTGTCCATGCATGTAAAGACAAAACAGCTTACGGTATCGGCCATGCTTCTGGCGGTGTCGGTCCTTTTAGTCTACATGGGAAATATGATCGAGAGCAGTACATTGTTTTTTCTGGCGGCAGCATCCTTTTGTACAGGGATCATGCAGCGGGAATACGGTGTAAAAAGCGGCTTTATTCTGTGGATCGCGACTGTGCTCCTGGGACTTCTTATCGTGCCGCAGAAGCTGTATCTGTTTACTTATTCGGTCTTTGCGCTGTATATACTGTTTACAGAGTATATCTGGAACCGGCTGTACAGGGTGCAGGATGAAAAAAAGAGAAAACGTCTTTTCTTTGTGGCGAGACTGGTGGTCTTTCTGGTCCTGTATATACCGCTGGTGATTGCCCTGCCGGGCTTTATTCTGAACCATACACTGACGGAGCGGGCCGGGGGCTGGCTGTATCCGGTGCTGATCCTATCCGGTCTGCTTTTTCTGGTACTGTTTGACAGGGCGTACTGCTATTTTCAGGGAAATACGTGGGAACGTATCCGCCGTGCGCTGAAATTATAAAAAAGAAACAAATGATTGCGGGCTTTTGTAAAACGGCCTGTAACAGTATCGTATAAGGGGGAATTAAGACCATGTGGCTGAGTCGGTATTTTGTTATATTTGTGCTGTACAGTGTACTGGGCTGGATCTATGAATCGACGTTCTGTACGATCAAGGCCGGAAAATGGGAAAACAGAGGATTTCTTTATGGACCGGTGGTGCCGATCTACGGTGTTGGTGCGGCGGGGATCTCGATGGTCTATGATGCTCTGCAGCTGCATCTTTCGTTTACACTGCAGTGGTGGATGGTATTTCTGATCGGCTATTTTGGCAGTATCGTGCTGGAGTTTGGCACATCCTGGGTGCTGGAAAAGCTGTTTCATGCCGTATGGTGGGATTACAGCCGGATGCCGTTTAATATTCAGGGCAGGGTATGTCTGCCGTATTCACTGGCTTTTGGCGGCGCCGGACTTTTGGTCATTTACGGGCTGTATCCGTGGATGAACCGTCTGGTCACACCGGAGATTTCCATATGGAAAGAGCTGGCTTCGCTGGTCCTGATGGCGCTGATCGCGATGGACACAGCACTGACGGTATCTGCACTGACCGGTCTGGCCAATAATGTGGCCAGTGCCGAAGAGATGCTCAACCGCCAGATGGAGGCTTTTGTGGTGTCGGTTAAAGAGAAGGGGGCCGATCTGGAGGAAGCTGTGTCGGCCAGCCGTGAGAAGCTGATGAACCAGCATGTGGAAACGGCTGTCCGTCAGATGGGTGGTCTGCAAAAAAGTGCCCTGCGCCGTGTCAGAGGGTTTAAGCCGATGGTTCGTTCCGAACGCCAGAAAGAGTATATGCAAAAGCTGATCAAAGCACTGGGTACGATCCGGGAAAAGGCCAACAGAAAGTAGAGAAATGCTTACATAAAAGAAGAGAACAGGCCGTGTACAGATGGCAGGAAAAAAGGCCACGAAATTCTGAAATCAGGATTTCGTGGCCTTTTGGTATCTGTCAAAAACAGTGGATCACTGCTGAGATTTTCTGTTGCGGACGACCGTAAAAACGATCAGAAGGATGATGAGCAGCAAAACGATACCGGCGATCACCAGAGGCAGACGGACGTTTGACTGCACTGAAGCTGAAGGGGCTGTTGTGGGAGTACCTGTTTTTGCTGTGGTAAAGACGGCAGCAGTACGTGCAAAGCTCTGTGAAAGGACCTCTTCTGCAGAAAGAGAGCTGTCAGCATAGGCGGCATCATAATAGTCCCAGAACTGTTTCATCAGATCATCGTCGATGACCGCAGTAGCATCACTGCCGAGCAGATAGTAGGCATCCCAGTTTTCGTCACCGTTGGCATCATAGCTGTTGTGGATCAGAAGAAGGAAGTGGCCTTCGTCTGTAAAAGTATCTTCATAAACCTTCTGCGCATAGCTGTCGTTTAAGGTGGCTTCTTCGGTGATATAGATAAAGGGCTGCACACCGGTGGTAGCGTAAAAGGATTTCAGACCACTAAGCAGCTTTGTGCGGCTTTCGATCAGGGACTGTTCGTCGGTGTAATAGTCTGTTTCCTGACATTTGTCTGCAGCCAGTGGTGTCCTTTGCTTTGTCGCAGCAGAGGTAGACTGTACCGGCCTTGCAGGTCCGGGGGTATCTGCACGCATGGCAGAAAAGGCACATGCGATGATCACAAGCATCAGAATAAAGGCCAGAACAGAACCAAGGCAGCTGCCTCTTCTTCTGGGCGGACGGGGTCCGCCAAAGCCAAAACCTCTGTAGGGCCTGCGTGGTGGCGGTGGCGGTGGCATAAATCCGCCCGGTCCGCCCGGACCGCCAAATCCGCCGGGGTGTGGCCCGCCAAACCCACCACCGGGCCGTGGACCACCAAAGCCCCCACCGGGTCTGGAACCACCAGACGGACGAAAACCGCCGCTGCTTCCACCGCCACGCGGTCCGGAAGAATGTCCGCCGCCGACTCTTGCACCGCCGGAATGTGAACCTCCTGCTCTTGCCATACCAATACCTCCTGTTTTGTAACTTTGCCCGGTGCCGGTCAAAGCTGTACGACCAGGGCAACATATCTGTTTATAGTGTTGTATTTTATTATACTATAGACAGTATGAAATGGAAAGAAAAAGGCATTCTGTGAGAGGGCAGTCTGCACTCTGGCCGACGGCTGCAACAGCTTCACGCCCTTAAGCGGCATTGCAATTTGCAGATAAATGAACTATAATATACTGTCAGGGCAGATGTTGTGCGCCCTGTTACAGAACAACAGTCGGAACAGCACTGGCTGTACAGGACAATAAAACATTGAAACATTGAAACATAACAACATGGAGGTGTTACTATGACAAAGATAGATATTATTTCCGGTTTCCTCGGAGCCGGTAAGACAACACTGATCAAAAAACTGTTAAAAGGTGCCTATCAGGGAGAACAGGTCGTACTGATCGAAAATGAATTCGGTGAGATCGGTATCGACGGCGGCTTTTTAAAGGATGCCGGTATCGAGATCCGTGAGATGAATTCCGGCTGTATCTGCTGTTCTCTGGTCGGCGACTTTGGTACGGCTCTTGTAGAGGTAGTAGAGAAATACCATCCGGACCGCATCATCATCGAGCCATCCGGTGTCGGCAAGCTTTCAGACGTTATCAAGGCTGTTGAAGGCGTTAAGGACAGATGCGAGATCGAGCTGAACAGCTATACAACTGTTGCTGATGTAAAAAAATGCAAGATGTATCTGCGTAACTTCGGAGAATTTTTCTCGAATCAGATCCAGTATGCCGGTACGATCATACTGAGCCGTACAGATCTGGCTGATGAAAAGAAGGTGGCAGAGTCTGTCGAGCTGATCAGAGGTCTGAATGACAAAGCCCACATCATCACCACACCGGTAGAACAGCTGGAGCCGTCACAGGTCAAAGCTGTTATGGAAAACGAAAAAGCAGATCTTGCCAGTGAGCTTTTAGAAGCCGAGCATGAACATCATCACCACCATCACGATCATGATGAGGAATGTGGCTGCCATGATCACGAGCATCATCATCACCATGACCATGATGAGGAATGTGACTGCCACGATCACGAGCACCATCATCATCACGACCACGATGAGGAATGTGACTGCCACGATCACGAGCATCATCATCACCATGACCATGATGAGGAATGTGGCTGCCACGACCATGAGCACCATCATCACCATGACCACGATGAGAACTGCACCTGTGGCTGCCATGACCATGAGCATCACCACCATGCGGATGAAGTCTTCACCAGCTGGGGACGTGAGACAGCCAGAAAATACAGCCGTGAGGAACTGGAACATATTCTTTCTGAGCTTTCCAAAGACGGTGACGACTATGGTATTGTCCTCAGAGCCAAAGGTATGCTGCCGGACGCTTCCGGTGAATGGCACTACTTTGATATGGTTCCGGAAGAGAGTGAGATCCGTACAGGCGCTCCGGAATTTACCGGCCGTATCTGCGTGATCGGTTCCAAACTGAAAGAAGACAGACTTTCTGAGCTGTTTGGCTTATAAATCCCCCAAAGTCCGACTTTTTCCGGCCGGATGACCGGTGTGAGGCGGACAGGAATAGATCTAGACTACAGGAGAATACAATATGATAGAAATGGATGTCAGAGTTGCCATTTATCTGGTAACCGGATTCCTCGAGAGCGGCAAATCCACGTTTCTCGATTTTACCATGCGTCAGGACTACTTTCAGATCGAAGAGCCATCTCTTTTAGTGCTCTGCGAAGAAGGTGAAGTGGAGTTTGATGCTGAGGAACTGCGCGAAAAGTACAATACCTACGTAGAGGTCATCGAAAAACCGGAAGATTTTACCAAAGAAAAGCTGGCTTCCTTTGAAGCCAAATACCATCCGGACCGTGTTATGTTAGAGTACAATCCGCTCTGGTCTGTGGCCAAACTGGAAAAGATGGAGCTGCCGGAAGGCTGGGGTATCATCCAGCATATCGTCACCGTGGATGCCAGCACATTCCAGGTATACATGAACAATATGAAATCGCTGTTTGTGGAAATGGTCCGCAACGCAGAGCTGATCATCTTTAACCGTGCGGATGTATCACAGCCGCTGGCCAATTTCCGCCGCAGTATAAAGGTCGTTAATCCGGCCGCACAGATCATCTTTGAAAACAGTGAAGGTGAGATCAACGATATCTTCGACGGCAATATGCCCTATGATCTGGATGCAGACATCGTGGAGATCGCAGACGAAGACTACGGCATTTTCTATGTGGATGTGATGGAGCATCCGGAAAAATACGAAGGAAAAACCATGCACTTTAAAGGTATGACCTTAAAGAGCCGTGAGCTTTCCTCCGGCTACTTTGTGCCGGGACGTATGGCGATGACCTGCTGTGCGGATGATACCTCTTTCATCGGCTATATCTGCAAATCGCCGTATGCGAAAAAAATGAAACTGGGTGAGTGGGTAGACGTTACCGCCACCATGAAGATGGAATACCAGAAAGCCTACCACGATATCGGACCGGTATTTTATGCCACTGAGGTAAAACCGGCAGAAAAACCGGCACAGGAACTGGTTTACTTCTCATAAAAAAGACAAGGAGCAAGCCATGTATCTGATCGTAGGTCTGGGCAATCCAGGCATGAAATATGACGCGACCAAGCACAATATGGGCTTTAAGGTCATCGATACCCTGGTGGAGGACTATCAGGTTCCTTCCGCCGGTATCTCATTAAAAGGCATGTACGGTAAGGGCATGATCGGTTCCGAAAAGGTGATCCTGATCAAACCTATGACCTACATGAACAACAGCGGTGAATGTGTCCGCGCATTTGTCGACTATTATAAAGTTGATCCCGAGGAAGAAGTGATCATTGTCTACGATGATATCACGCTCGAACCCGGCAGTATCCGTGTCCGCAAAAAAGGCAGTGCCGGCGGACACAACGGTATCAAAAGCATCATTGCACATCTCGGCACAGAGAAATTCAAGCGTATCCGTGTCGGCGTCGGTGAAAAGCCGGCGAACTGGGATCTCGCAGACTTCGTTCTCGCCCCGTTTAAGGGAGAAGAAAAAGAGGCAGCAGCTGAAGGCATCGAACTGGCAGCAAAAGCTGTGAGAGTTATTCTCGAGGATGGCGTAGACGCCGCTATGAACCAGTTTAATAAAAAAGCAACCAAAAACAAATAAAAAGTAAATCGTAAAGAAACAAACAGGACTGCCACCCGGCGGGAGGACAGATAAAGCTATAAATTTTAAGCGACTTTACCGAGCAAGAGTCCGAGACTAAAGGCTCGGACCGGCGCAGGCGGAGCGCAAAATTTATAGCTTTATCTGTCCTCCCGCCGGGTGACGGTCCGTCCGTCCATCAGGAGAATACCACCATGCACACGTTCTTGTACCCGTTAAAAAATTTAGACGAATATGAGGAAATCCGTGAAAAACTGAAAAAAGCAGATTCCACAGGAATCCTGCAGCTCTCCGGCTGCGTAGAGTCCCAGAACGCACAGCTGGCCTATGGTCTGTCGGATCTGTCGCATATGAAGCTTATTGTGGCAGAAAACGATGTAAAAGCCCGTCAGTTTTATGAGGATTACAGCTTTTATGACAGCGAAGTCCTGCTGTATCCGTCGCGTGATCTGATCTTTTATCAGGCAGATGTACACGGTAATCTGACGACCCGGCAGAGAATGCAGGTTCTGCGTGGCCTGATCGAAAGACAGGATGTGACGGTTGTGACCAGCATGACGGCCTGTATGGAAAAGCTGGTGCCGCTGGAGACGATCGCCGATGCCGTTGTGACGATCGATTTTGACCATGAAGTTGATCCGGACATGTTAAAAAAACAGCTGGTATGGGCCGGATATGAACGGACGATGCGTGTGGAAATGCCCGGACAGTTCAGTGTGCGGGGCGGGATCATCGACATTTTTGCGATCACAGAGGATATGCCCTGGCGAGTAGAGCTGTTTGATACAGAAGTGGACTCCATCCGGACATTTGATGTGGAAAGCCAGCGTTCTATAGAAAATCTGGAACAGATCGTGATCTACCCGGCGCAGGAGATGGTTTTAAACGAGGAGCTGGCAAAAAAAGGGATAGCAAAGATCCGCAAAGACCTTGAAAAAAATGTGGCCACCTTCCGGGAAAATTTCAAAACCGAAGAAGGAGCACGCCTGAAAAGTACGATAGAAGAGACGCTGGACAGGCTGGAACAGTTCAGTGATCTGTCGGGGCTGGAATCGCTGCTTTTATATTTCTATCCAAAAGCAGGAGATTTTCTCTCGTATTTTACAAAAGATGCACTGCTCATACTCGATGAACCAAACCGTCTTCTGGAATGTGCCAATGCAACGGAAAAAGAATTTACCGAAAGCATGGCGCACCGATTGGAAAGCGGTTATATCCTGCCGGGGCAGATGAATATTTTAAGCAGCGCCAGACAGGTGCAGCAGCGTCTGGGAAAAGGCCGGTCCATCTCACTGTCTGCCATGGAGCCTGTGGGTGGAGACTGGCATTTCGCAGAAGGATACCGTCTGAATGTACAGTCACAAAGTCCGTATAACAACAGCTTTGAGACACTGGTAAAGGATCTGAAACGATATAAAAAGAACGGCTACAGTACCGTTTTAGTCTGCGCCTCCCGTACCAGAGCCATGCGTCTGGCAGAAGATCTCAGAGATGAAGACCTCAGCAGCTTTTACAGCGAGGATATGACAAGAGAAGTCACACCGGGGGAGATTCTGGTGTGTCCGGGCCATGCGCACAGAGGTTTTGTGTATCCGTTTCTGAAATTTGTTGTGATCACGGATACAGATATTTTTGGCCGGGAGAAGAAAAAGAAAAAAAGGAAAAAACAGGAATACTCCGGCCAGAAGATCCAGAATTTTTCCGATCTCCATGTGGGCGATTATGTTGTACATGAAAATCATGGTCTGGGCGTCTACCGTGGTATCGAGAAAATTACACACGGACGTACAGTCCGGGATTATATCAAGATCGAATATGCCGGAAAGTCAAATCTCTATATCCTGGCGACACAGCTGGATGCGCTGCAGAAATATGCCGGTGCAGATGCGAAAAAGCCGGCGTTAAACAAGCTTGGCGGACAGGAGTGGAACCGTACCAAGACCCGTGTGAAAGGAGCTGTTAAAAACATCGCCAGAGAGCTGGTCAGTCTGTATGCAGCCAGACAGGAAGCCGACGGGTATGCCTACGGGCCGGATACGGTATGGCAGCGGGAGTTTGAAGAGATGTTTCCTTTTGAGGAGACTGAAGATCAGCTGCAGGCCATCGAGGATACCAAGCGCGACATGGAAAGCACCAAGATCATGGACCGCCTGATCTGCGGTGATGTTGGATATGGAAAGACAGAGATCGCTATCCGCGCGGCCTTTAAAGCCGTGCAGGAAAACCGTCAGGTCGTCTATCTTGTACCGACAACGATCCTGGCACAGCAGCATTACAATACGTTTTTGCAGCGTATGAAGGATTTTCCGGTCCGGGTGGATCTTTTATGCCGGTTCAGATCAGCTGCGGAGCAGAAAAAGACGATCGAAGATCTGAAAAAAGGCCTTGTGGATATCGTGGTGGGCACACACCGTGTTCTCTCGAAAGATGTACAGTTTAAAAATCTGGGCCTTTTGATCATCGATGAAGAGCAGCGTTTTGGTGTGGCGCATAAAGAAAAGATCAAGCAGATGAAAAAAAATGTGGACGTTCTGACGCTGACGGCCACGCCGATCCCCCGTACCCTGCATATGAGCCTCATCGGGATCCGGGATATGAGCGTTCTGGAGGAACCGCCGATGGACAGAGTGCCGATCCAGACGTATGTTATGGAGTACTCCAAAGAGATGGTGCGAGAAGCGATCATGCGGGAAATGGCCCGTGGCGGGCAGGTGTACTACGTCTATAACCGTGTGAAGGATATTGCCGATATGGCACTGGAGATCCAGAAGCTGGTCCCGGATGCCAGCGTGGCCTTTGCTCACGGACAGATGTCGGAGAGAGAGCTGGAAAAGATCATGTATGCCTTTATCAGTGGCGATGTGGATGTTTTGGTATCCACGACGATCATAGAGACCGGTCTGGATATTTCCAATGTCAATACGATCATCATTCACGATTCTGACAATATGGGTCTTTCCCAGCTGTATCAGCTCAGAGGCCGTGTGGGCCGTTCGAATCGGACGGCATATGCTTTTCTGATGTATCGTAAAAACAAAATGCTGAAAGAAGTGGCAGAAAAGAGACTTCATGCGATCCGTGAGTTTACCGATCTCGGCAGCGGGTTCAAGATCGCCATGCGTGATCTTGAGATCCGCGGTGCGGGCAACCTGCTGGGTGCGGAACAGTCCGGCCATATGGAGGCGGTAGGCTATGATCTGTTCTGCAAGATGTTAAATACGGCTGTGCAGGAAGAAAAAGGTATGGATGTGCAGGAAGATTTTGAGACAACGATCGATATCCGTCTCGATGCCTTTATTCCGGATACCTATATCCGTGATGAGTTCCAGAAGCTTGATATCTACAAGCGGATCGCCGCCATCGAAGATACGGCGGATTATGACGATATGCTTGAGGAGCTGATCGACCGTTTCGGTGAGCTGCCGCGTACGGTACAGAACCTTCTGACCGTGGCACTTTTAAAAGGAACGGCACACCGGCTGTATCTGACAGAGGTTAAACAGAGGGAAAATGAAATCCGTCTGACCATGTACGAGCATGCAAAGATCGATCCGGCGGGTATTCCGCTTCTGGTAAATGCTTATAAAAATCGTCTGATCTTCAAGGCGGACGCCAAAGCACCGTATTTCCTGTTCGATATATCCGGACGCGGACCAAAGGATCAGAAAACGGTGACAGAGCGTCTGAGTGAGCTTTTTTCGGATATGCAGACCTATCTGGGTGAGAAAAAGCCCTGACCTTTGTGAAAAAAGATTGAAATATCGGTCTTTGCTTGCCCTTTTAAGGGAAAAAGCATATAATGATGCAATGACAAACTATGGGGAAGTTATTACCCGTTTACAATACAGGAGGAAAGTATGAAAAAGAAACAGCTTATGGTTACCTGCGGCATTCTGGCTGCCGCACTTTGTCTGGGAGGATGTGGCAAGATCGACGGCACACAGACGGTTCTGACGGTCAACGAAGATACTGTCAGCATGGGCGCAGCCATGTTTGACCTCAGATATCAGCAGGCGGAAATGTACAGCTATTATGAGCAGATGTATGCGATGTATGGCATGAAGATGGACGGTTACTGGAGTACAGAGACCAAAGATTCCTCTTCTGAAACCAGTGAGACATCGGAAACCAGCGAAACATCCGAGACCAGTGAGACATCCAGCACAGCATCTGAGACAGCTTCCGCATCCAGTGAGTCATCCGAAGCTTCCACTGCAGACAGTGGTAAAAAGACGACCTACGGCCAGCAGTTTAAAGACAATGTCATGGATTCCCTGACGGATATGGTACTGTTATCCCAGCATGCGGATGAATACGGTGTTTCTGTCAGTGATGAGGATGAGACAGCGATCAAAGCGGCCGCACAGCAGTTTGTGGATGACAACGATGCAGCTATGCTGGAGAAAAACGGCATCACTGCAGACAGCGTTGCCGAATATATGCGTCTGTATACGATCTATGCCCGTATGCAGGATCCGATGGTAGCGGATGTGGATACCAATGTCAGTGACGATGAAGCCAAAAAGTCCACAGTTACCTATGTCCGTATCAAGGAAGCAGACAGTTCTTCTTCAGATTCCACAGACAGTTCTGCCACTGAAGAGACACAGGAGAAAACCTTTGCCTCTCTGAAGGATGAGGCGCAGGCTGTTTTGGACCGCCTGAAACAGGAGCCGGATATTGCCAGTGCCGATATGGAAACGATTGCCAAAGAGGTTGGCGATGATACCTTTACAGTACAGGTAAGCTACGGTGCAGATGACATGGTCTATGACAGCAAGATGAAGGAAGCCGCAGCCACATTGTCTGACGGACAGCTTTACGATGGTGTGATCGAAGGTGCGGATGGTAATTATTATCTGGTGCGTATGGACAGTGTACTGGACCGTGAAAAGACGGATGCCAACAAGGAGACGATCGTTTCAAACAGAAAGACTGACAAATACAATGAGATCGTTGACGGCTGGAAGGATGCATCAGAGATCACAGTCAATGACAGTCTGTGGAAAAAAGCCACAGTAGAGGATGCCGAGCAGTATCGTACAAAAGCAGCAAAAAGTTCAGCAGCCAGTGAGACAGCAGAAAGTTCAGCTACATCTGAGACAGCAGAAAGCTCCGCAGCTGCATCTGAGGCAACAGCCAGCGAGACAGCAGAAAGCTCCGCAGCTGCATCTGAGGCAACAGCCAGCGAGACAGCAG
>JAHZHB010000125.1:7157-8018 GCA_019420465.1 Lachnospiraceae bacterium | reverse complement strand
AAAGCTCTGCAACTGAATAAGAAATAAAGGGCACAGATTCCTGAAAAAGGGCGTCTGTGCCTTATTTTGTCTGCATCTTTGGTGAACAGCCCGAAAACGACAAATTTGCCGGGCTTTTTTGCCGCAGATAATTCCCACAACCCCCGGTTTGTGTTAAAATCATATCGATAGCCTGAATGGCTATGGTTGGGAGAAAAAGATGAAAATAGAAGCAAGAATCATAAAAAGATATCTGTTTCGCGAAAGACAGACCATGCCGGGACAGTGTGGATACAGCTTCCTTGTTATGGAAGACAGCCTGTCACGTGAGACAGTAATGTTTTATATAAAAGCAGACAACAGAGAGGACATGCTCTTTATCCGCCGGCTGGAAGGATGCACCCTGGACGATACAGACCGTCATCTGAAGGAGATTGAACTGATCGGTGACGGTGCAGTGAAAAAATACGAGGAACAGTATGGTGTCCCTTCTGCCGATGCGATGACACAGCCAAAACCGCAGACTGCCGCCGCACCGACGATCAAGGCAGAGCCGAAGAAATCCGAGGCCACACCGGCACCGTCCGCTGCTTCGGATACAGACACAGAGAAAAAGCCGGAGCCGGTAAAACCAGCGCCGTTAAAACGCAAAATTTCTGCCGAAGAAGAGGAACGCCAGAAAGCCAAAAGTCTGGCTCTTTTACAGAAAAATTCCATGATCGATTACCGCTACAACCGGAAAGGCGATCTGGCAAAGTCTATGCTGGAAGGTTCAGAGGAAGCTCTCGTATCGGACGTATTCTCTGTGATCGCACTGGTCAACCGCAGGCATGCAGACGATATCCGTCCACTTCTTCTGGATATGCTGCCGTATTATCACAA
>JAHZHB010000125.1:0-7147 GCA_019420465.1 Lachnospiraceae bacterium | reverse complement strand
CAATGATTTTGATATGGAATATCAGCTGACGGTGAACAAGGAGACGACGATCCGTTATGTGGTCAATGAAAGCGGTCTGATGACGGCCTGTACCGTCAATGGCGCCAGATATCCGCTGTGTCTGACGATTCTGATGATCTTCAGACAGCTGGCGGAGGATGCCGAGGACGGCATGGATGCTTTTCATGACAGGATCATAAGCCGGATGAAAGCGGACATGGAAAAAGAAAAGAAGATGTGTTGATCTGCATAAAACTATGCCCAGGACAAAGGAGACAAGATGAAAACTGTAGTGGTAAATCCCCGTAAACTTACCCATGAAGAGGCCTGGCAGCAGGAAAATGCCGAAAGGCTGGAGCGCTTTGCCCGAATAAAGGAGGCTGTGTGCGACTGCTCCCGTCAGGAAGGTATGAAAAGGCTTGGATTTACGGACAAAGAGTATTACCGGCAGTTTAAGGCCGCCTTCTATCTGGCAGAGATGGCGCACCAAAATCAGGTGGACAAGGCGGGGATGGACTATATCTGTCATCCGGTCACGGTAGCCTGGCATGTAAAGGAGACGTATCCTGTTTCCAGAAAAAGAGACCGCGCCATGGTCGTGGCACTGTTGCATGATGTGCTGGAGGATACCCCGGTGACAGTCGATGCGTTAAAGAGCTTTGCTTTTGATGATAAGATCATATCGACTGTAGGCCTTTTGTCCCGCAGTCCCGGTGACAGCTATGATGCGTATCTGGAAAAGCTGCAGGTATCTAAGGCTGCCATGCGGATCAAATGTGCCGATATGACGGATAATGAAAATCTGAACCGGCTGAAGGAACCGGCAGCCAGGGATGTACACCGCAGTGCCTTTTACCGCAGCCGCCGTCTGGTGCTGGAAAGTCACTTGCGCGAGAAAAAGCGCAGAAAGGAAAAGCAGGATAAGGATATCCCGCTACAGATCAATACACCGACCATATAAATCAAAATTGGTCCGCTGGACCAATGATGGATATGCATGGCAAAACAATACCCCCGCTGTCACGTCTGCAGGACGGACAACGGGGGTAAAAAAATCCATTAAAAAAGCCACCGCTCGAATTTTCTTGCGAACGATGGCTTTTTAATTTTCTACATCCATTGGACTGTACCTCTCTTTATTAAATTATGGGGTAAATCGTCAAATTCTGATTGGACCGTACCTCTTTTCATGATATTGTTTGGGGTAAATCGTTAAATTTTGATTGGACCGTACCTCTTTTCTTAGTATCGTTTGGGGTAAATCGTCAAATTCTGATTGGACCGTACCTCTTTTCATGATATCGTTTGGGGCAAATCGTTAAATTTTGATTGGACTGTACCTCATTTCTTTAATATCGTTTGGGGTAAATCGTTAAGTGTTAATCGGTCTGTACCTCATTTCATAATATCGTTTTGGGTGAATCGCTAAGTCTCCTTGGGTCCGTACCTCCTTTTTTGAATTTTGTATATCTGTTTATCTGAATAGATCTAAGCCATTGGACTGTACCTCTTTCTTAAATTCGGGTCGTATGTATCGGGATCCTTGATACTTCACTTTAACTTTCCATGGGATCTTACCTCTTTGCCTTGATTTCTTTTGTTGGTTAAATAATAGCAGACGAAAACAGATTTGTCAACAGCAAAAACAGAAAATAATAGAAAAAACGTAAAATAATTAGCAAAGAATAAAAAGATAATAGAATATTCAGACAATTAAGAAGAAAAAGGACGGCTTGCAATAGGGGAGGGCTTTTGCTATAGTAGGCACTATGGAAGAAATATATACAATAACCGACCGGGATGATACCTACCCGGTGCATATAAAAAGGTCGGCACGAAAGACAGTGGCGCTGGAGATCCGGGATGGAGAGCTGTATTTTAAGGCACCCTTGGCTCTGTCAGAAAAAGAGATCCACGACTTTTTACAGAAGCATATCCGCTGGATCCGCAATCGGATGGGGCAGCATACCAAAAGTCTGCCGGACAGCTTTACCGAAGAAGAAAAAAGACGGCTGAAAAAACAGGCCGGGGAGATCTTAAAGGTCAAGACCGCCTATTTTGCCCGGCTGATGGAAGTCAGCTATAACCGTATATTCATCAAGGAGCAAAAGACCGTCTGGGGAAGCTGCAGTACAAAGGGAAATCTGAACTTTAACTGGAAGCTGATCTTTACCGGACCGGATCAGCTGGAATATGTGGTGGTACATGAGCTGGCACATCTGAAGCAGATGAATCATTCGCCGGCATTCTGGAAAGAAGTGGAAGCCGTACTGCCGGATTACCGGGAGCGCAGAAAAAAGCTGAAGGCCTACCGGCCGTGAGGAGGATAAAGAGTATGGGAAAAGAAGCCAAAACCAATGCCATGCGCATGCTGGATCGTGCAAAGATTCCTTATGAAGTGATCCAGTACGAATGTGACGAATTTATCGATGGCCTGCATACGGCGGAAAAAACAGGCGCACCTGTGGAGCAGTCGTTCAAAACACTGGTGATGCAGGGGAAAAGTGGCCAGTACTATGTGTTTGTGCTGCCGATCGCCGAGGAGGTCCAGTTAAAGACAGCGGCCCGTGTGGTCGGTGAAAAATCGGTGGAGATGATCCCGGTAAAAGATATTACAAAGATCACCGGTTATGTGCGGGGCGGCTGTACACCGCTGGGTATGAAAAAGCAGTTCCCGACAGTGATCCATGAATCTGCGAAAAATTTTGACCGGATCTATATCAGCGGAGGGCGCATCGGTATGACGATCCTTGTCGATCCTGTGCAGCTGGCCGGGCTGATCCGTGCGCAGTTTGCGGATATTACGGAATGATCCTGTACACGTTTTTTATCCTGTTCTTCCGTACCGGAGCTATCCATGTTCCGGTACGGAGAGATCAGGAGATGGTATTACAGAAAAAGTCTAATAAAATAGTAAAAAGTACTTTACAAATGCATTTCTTTGTGGTTTAATACAATTATAAGAATTCTGAACGCAGTCGTTCGACTGTGAGATCCCATGATTAAAATCAAATGATGTAAAGGAGGTCGTAGGTATGAGTGTACCTGTGGTTTGCGCGCTCCTTCTGTCTGCGGCGGCGGCGTATTTTGACTGGCGCTGGCAGAAGATCCCCAATCTTCTGGCGCTTAGCGGATGGGTGATAGGAGCAGGTCTGTGGATGGGCTTTCGGGGTTTTCAAGGACTGTCTGTATGGGCGCTTGGCGCCCTGATCCCGGGAGTAGCGGCACTGGCTGTGTATCAGCTGGGGGCTATTGGCGCCGGGGATGTCAAGCTGGTATCAGCACTGGGAGCGATCTTAAGCTTCAAGCGGGGGCTGTGGGTCTTTTTTGCGGCAGGGGTACTGGCGGTACTGGCCGGACTGGCAAAAAGTATCCATGACCGGACACTCGGCGGGCTGCCACAAAGGGTACTTGCACGGCTTAACGGGCTGCAAAGAGGTCTTGTGTGGACCGGTCAGGAGGATACAAAGATATGTTTTGCCGTGATGCTTCTTGGCGGGGTACTGCTTCGGGGGCTGCAGGAATGGTGGTGGCTGCATTGAATACCCTGGCAGTCACAGATACACAGACAGAGTTTGCCAGACGCCTTGCGGCATATGCGGAGAAAAAAGCAGGCTATCCTTTCACTCTGCAGGTGTTTTCTTCCACAGACCAGCTGCTTGGCTATGTAGAAAAGAAACAGCCGGAGGCTGTCCTGCTGGCGAGAGAGCTGTATCGGAAAAAGGACTGGATCGACAGCAGATGTCCGCTTTTTCTGCTCGGCAATAGCTTTGAGACGGTAGAGGGTGTCCCGCAGATCTTTCGTTATCAGGATGCCGAAGGCATATTAAAGGATGTGCTGGCGGCATATACACAGCTCGTTCCGGGAATCCATGCCGGAGGGATAAAGGGCAGGTTTCGCCTCTTTGCTGTGACGGATGTCGGAGAAGAGGCGGCGACAGAATGGCTGGCACTGGCGCTTGCAAAAGATCTGGCAAAGACCGAGAAAGTGCTCTTTGCAAACTTCAGGGCATGGCCGGTAACCGTAGAACTGTCCGGGGACAGCCAGCTGGCCGATCTGGGAGAGCTTCTGTATGTTCTCTGCGAAAAAAAGGAGGAGCTGATAGGCCGTCTTATGACCAAAACGACCGGCTGGCAGGGAATCGATCTGTTGCCGGTGGCTTATGTGCCTTATGATCTTTCCCAGGTAAAGATCAGTGACTGGAAAGCTTTTTTTGCTCTGCTTGGCAGCGACAGTCCCTATACGGCAGTGGTAGTGGCCGTGGGCATGCTGATCCAGCCGGTGGAGGAGTTTCTGGAGCTGTTTGATGAGATCTGGCTGGTCGACCATAAGGAGAAGGATGTCAGAAAAAGACTGTGGCAGAGCTATATGGGAGCCAGAGGAAACGGCAGACTGACAGAAAAAGTGAAGTACCTGCGGCTGTCGCCTGAAAAAGGACCGGACAGCACATCTGTGGAAATGATGCAGAGCTTTCTGCGGGGCATACAGGAAACAAAGGAGGAAACCTGTGGAAGAAAAGGCAGCTGAACTGAAAACGAGGCTCAGACAGCGTCTGGCCGACAGTCTCAAAGACAGTGATGAAGAGATCAGTGAGGAGATCGATGCGATGCTTCTGGAAGAGGCGGGACTGTCACTAAAGGAGCGTCTGGTATTAAAAGAAGAGCTCTATGCTGCCGTACGTCGGCTGGATGTGCTGCAGGAGCTGATGGAGGATCCCGCGGTAACCGAGATCATGGTCAATGGTCACCGCCATATCTATATTGAACAAAACGGTCAGCTGATGCGGTATGAAAAAAGCTTTTCTTCGCAGGAACGGCTGGAAGATGTGATCCAGCAGATCGTAGCCGGATGTAACCGCGTGATCAATACGGGCATGCCACTGGCCGATGCCCGCCTGCCGGATGGTACCAGGATCCATGCCGCGCTGCCGCCGGTGGCGGTGGACGGACCGGTGCTGACGATCCGGCGCTTTCCAAAAAGAGCGATCGATATGGAAGATCTTCTGCGTCTGGAGACACTGGATGAAGAAACAGCACATTTTCTGCAGCAGCTGGTAAAGAGCGGCTATTCACTGATGATCGGAGGTGGTACTTCCGCAGGAAAAACGACGTTTCTGAATGCGCTGTCTGCCAGCATTCCGACAGGAGAACGGCTGATCACGATCGAAGATACAGCAGAGCTTCGTATCCCCGGGGAGAGAAATCTGGTCCGGCTCGAAGCCAAAAGTGCCAATCTGCAGGAGTCTAAAAGCATATCGATCAGAGATCTGATCCGTGCCGCTTTGCGTATGCGTCCGGACCGTATTATCGTGGGTGAGGTCCGGGGAGAGGAAACGATCGATCTTTTGCAGGCTCTGAATACGGGACATGACGGTTCACTGTCCACGGCACATGCCAACAGTCCGAACGATATGCTGCTGAGGCTCGAGACAATGGCACTGATGGGCATGACCATGCCTCTTGAGGCTATCCGCAGGCAGATTGCCTCCGGTATCGATATCTTTGTTCAGCTTGGCCGGGACAGGGAAAAAAAGAGGCGGCTTTTGCAGGTGGCTGAGGTCGATGGATTTGCCGGTGGTGAGGTAAGGCTTATACCACTGTATGAGCGGGACTGGCACAGCGGACAGCTGGAAAAAAGGGCGGAGCTTAAGCATACAGAAAAGCTGGAAAGGGCCGGGATATGAAACAGTCGTACGATCGCTGTCGTTTTACGGTACAGCAGTGGATATTTTATGGCAGTGGGATATTTCTTGTGTATGGTGCGGGCAGCTGGCTTTTATATGACAGCCTCTGGCTGTGGCTGGGGTTTCCGGTGTTTTTTGTGATCGCTGTACGCCTGTTGCTGAAAGAAGAGCTGAAAAAGAGAAAAAAACAGCTGCGTGACAGTTTTTTACCTTGCGCGGAGAGCTTTGTAGTGGCTCTGCGTGCCGGATATTCGGCGGAATCCGCACTGGCAGAAAGCCGGAGGGATATCCAGAGACTGTACGGGCCAAAGGATGCGCTGGTAAAGGAGCTTTCCTATATGGAAAACCAGATGCATGTGGGTGTTGCCCTGGAAAAACTGTTCACGGATCTGGCTGTACGGTGTCAGGATGAGGATATCGGCAGCTTTGCGGATGTTTTTGCCGCGGGCAAGAGGACCGGAGGCAGACTGGATCAGATTCTGACGGTCACTTTGCAGCATATGAAAGAAAAGCAGGAAACCCAGAAAGATATCGAAGCCGAGATAGCCTCGAGACAGATGGAACAGCGGATCATGAGTATCGTTCCCTGGGGAATTCTTCTTTATCTGCGTGTGACATCACCGGAATATATGGCTGTGCTGTATACACAAAGCGCCGGTCGGGTCGTGATGACGGTCTGTCTGGGGATTTACCTGGTGGCTGCATGTTGGGGGAGACATATTACGGATATACAGGTGTAGACCATGAAAAAGGAAAAAGGAAAGAAAAAGATCAACAGATATTATCTGGCAGTAGGCGGACTGGCATTGATGGCCTTTCTGGGGGTTCATCTGGGTGTGACCTTCTATACGGCCAGGCCGGTACAAAGGCTTGAGCGGCCGGACATCGGACAGGAGGATCGGAAGGAGGACCTTTATGTAACGCTGGATGAGGAAAAAGTACCTTTTACGGCCACGATAAAAGCAAGAAAACGCACAGCACAGGAAAACAAGGAACTTCTGGAAAAGGCAAAGCAAAAGCTGCAGACAGAGCTGAAAGGCGAAAACGACAGTCTGGAAGCGGTGACAAAGCCATTGTATATGCCGTCATCAGCGGAAGGAGGTGAAATCGTGGTCAGCTGGAGCAGCGACTGTCCGGAAATCCTTTCCTATGACGGAAGTCTGGGTGAAGAAATCCCCAAAGCGGGGAAAACGGTACAGCTGGAAGCTGTACTGTCCGGGGATGGTATGGCAGACCGTTTTACAGCGCAGGTCTTTGTCCTGCCACTGGAGGACAACAGTCTGCAGGGACGGCTGAAAGAGGCCCTGCAGATGGAAAATCCGGAGGAAACCAAAGCCACATATATGCTGCCGGCGACACTTGGCGGTCAGCCTCTGCTCTGGTACAAAAAAGGGAACGATCCGGCACTGTATGTAGCCGGGGCCATACTGGCTGTGGGAGTATTACTTCCCTGGCGCAGAAAA
>JAHZHB010000124.1 GCA_019420465.1 Lachnospiraceae bacterium | reverse complement strand
ATGACCCTCTGCTTGTAAGGCAGATGCTCTCCCAGCTGAGCTAAGACCCCATATATTCCGGTCTGTCTCAACCGGACTTTGTTATCATACTACGCAGTGTGTGAATTGTCAACAATTTTTTGTAAAATTTGAAAAATTATTTTTCTCTTGTGCTTCACCTTCTGTTTTTCGAAAGCTTTCCACCTGTACATTCTGGTTAACCAGACCTCTGGTCACCACCACTTTGTGTACCGCAAAGGATACGCTGTCACAGTCATAAGCAAACGGTTCCTCTCTGTACAGTCTGACAGTTTCGATATGCTTCCCGGAATCTGCCACCTGTTCGCAGCTGTCCTTGGCCTGCTGCCAGAGTTTTTGCAGATGCGCATTGGCCTTTTCTCCAAAGTCGCGATCCGGATATACAGCCGCCGCCACTGTGATCTTTTCCGCCAGAAGCTGTACAAGCGCCGCATGACCGTTCCGGTGCAGCATAGCTGCCAGATGCGCTGCTTTTCTTCTGGTCATATACCGCTGTATCCGATACGACATGTCCGTCTTTTTTTCTCCCATGACACAGGATGCATACGAAGAAAGAGCATGCAAAAAGCCGGTATCACCTGCTTCTGCAGCCAGATTCTGCATAACATGAATCGCTTCCTCCGTCACCTGCCAGGGATCATCCGACGGCACGATATACTGTTCAGGCACTGATGGATAAAACAGATATGTCAGCGGAGGAAAATCCTTTAACATAGCCAGTTTCTGTTCTTCTTCTGTACAATATTCTGCTCCAAGGTACTCATATTTATCCCGCAGGATCGCAATCTGATATTCCAGAACACGTAGATTTTCATACCCTCTTACCCAGAAATGCCCGATCCGGCCATAATTATACAGATGCACTTCCAGATCGACTGCCTCAAAAAAGAGTGTACATACAGACTCGCCCTGATGAACAACCAGAACATACTCGCCTTTCTCCCGTTCCAGGGAATAGGATAAAGGGCCCTCGTATCCATTCACATATGTACCGCCCATCCGGGCATTTCCCAGAACCAGAAAGCTCTCCACCGCGTCGTTCATCAGATAGATCAGCCGCAGCGTCCCATCCGCTGTCCGGCCGGTAAAGCCATCCGGAATGCCGACAAGCTCACACTGTTCCTGTTCAAGAAGCTCCGTCAGTTTTTCCAGATGATCACATGATCTGTCTGTCACAGGCTGCTCTGCCGTTTCAAAAGTACTACACATATCAGTCAAGCAGCTCCTGCCATTCTTTTTCACGGAAACCGGTCAGTACACGATCACCGTCTATCAGAAGCGGCCTCTTCACCAGCATGCCATTCGTTGCCAGAAGCTGTAACTGTTCTTCCTCCGACATCGTCGGCAGCCTGTCTTTCAGATGCTGCTCTTTATACAGCATGCCGCTGGTATTGAAAAATTTCTTTAACGGCAGGCCACTGGATTCATGCCAGTGTTTAAGCTCTTCAAAAGTAGGATTGTCTTCTACGATGTGGCGGGTTTCATAAGAAATATTGTGCTCGTCCAGCCATTTTTGGGCTTTCTGGCAGGTGGAGCATTTGGGATAGCAGATGAAAAGCATAGGGATTACCTCCTGTTTATCATTTTGTTTAGTATAACATAAAATGACACGACTAGCAGTTCCAATATTCTCTTTTCTCGTCTTTATATCAGCAGAAACCGCCATCGAAAAGCTTACAAATACACATGACATTTCACCGGATGAAGCAGCCCGGTATATAAAACAGTATTGGTAATCTTTCTGCAATCAAGATTGGTCCACTGGACCAATTATTGATATGCACTGGCAAAAAAGCCCTGTGACACTGCTTTTACACAGTGCCACAGGGCTTTTTGTTTATTTGCTTATATGTTTACAATCGTGAACTTATGCGTTCTTCTGAGCGATTGCAGCCTGAGCAGCAGCCAGACGAGCGATCGGTACACGGAACGGTGAGCAGGATACATAGTCAAGACCGATCTTGTTGCAGAACTCAACAGAAGACGGATCTCCACCGTGCTCACCACAGATACCGATGTGCAGGTTCGGGTTAACCGGTTTGCCAAGTTTGATAGCCATTTCCATCAGCTTGCCAACGCCAACCTGATCCAGTTTAGCGAACGGATCGTTCTCGAAGATCTTAGCATCATAGTAAGCATCCAGGAACTTACCTGCATCATCACGGGAGAAGCCGAATGTCATCTGAGTCAGATCGTTTGTACCGAAGCAGAAGAAATCAGCCTCTGTAGCGATCTCATCAGCTGTCAGAGCAGCTCTCGGGATCTCGATCATAGTACCAACTTCGTATTCAAGCTCAACACCAGCTGCTTTGATCTCAGCGTCTGCTGTCTCAACTACGAATTTCTTAACGTATTTCAGCTCTTTGATATCGCCAACAAGCGGAATCATGATCTCCGGTTTGATTGTCCAATCCGGATGAGCTTTCTTTACATTGATAGCTGCGCGGATAACAGCTGCTGTCTGCATCTTAGCGATTTCCGGATAAGTTACAGCCAGACGGCATCCACGATGA
>JAHZHB010000123.1 GCA_019420465.1 Lachnospiraceae bacterium | reverse complement strand
GTGAACCTTTTGAGCAGACTGCACTGCTGCGACGTCAGCGCCGTTCCCAACGAAGCCACAGCATTGGTAAAGCCCGCCTGATGCATCGAGATCACGTCCATATAGCCCTCGCAGATGATCATGTTCTTCTTGCGGGAGCTTCGGGCTATATTCAGGCCGTACAGATTACGGCTCTTATCAAAGATCGGCGTTTCCGGTGAATTCAGATACTTGGGTTTGGCATCCCCCATCACACGTCCGCCAAAACCGATCACACGGTTATTGACATCCATGATGGGGAAAATGACCCTGTTCCAGAACTTGTCCGTCATCCCGTGTTTTTCATCGATATTGAACAGCCCGGAGATCTTTAACAGCTCGTCCGGGAAATTTTTACTTTTCAGGTAACGGTACAGATCGCTGCTGTATCGTCCGGCATAACCAAGGCCAAAGCCCTTCATCGTATCTTCCGAAAGCTTTCTGCCCTGCAGATATGCCATGGCCGGCTGGCCTTTTTCTGTACGCAGCTGGTAATAATAAAACTGTGCAGCCGCCTTATTGATCGCCAGAAGCGCCGACTTTTTGTCCGCTTCCTGCTTTGCCTCTCTGGAATATTCCTGCTTTGGCAGCTCGATCCCGGCTCTGTCAGCCAGCTTTTCGAGCACTTCGGGGAAAGATGCATTCTCGTATTCCATCAGAAAAGTATAGACATTTCCGCCCACACCGCAGCCAAAGCAGTAAAACATCTGCTTGCCGGGACTGACCGAAAATGACGGAGACTTTTCATTATGAAAGGGACAAAGTCCAAAATAGGAGCTTCCCTTTCGCTGCAGACGGACATACTCGCCGATCACGTCCACAATATTATTACGGGAACGTACCTCCTCAATGATATCTTCCGAATACCTCATTTATGTACTCCCATGAGTATGTGTCAATAGGACTGCCATCCTTTTAACACGAAAATACTGTTATATTTATGTATGCAATACTGATCTGTCATACCGGAAATATAATCGCAGGCAACGCGCTCTGCCGGCTCACCCTGATACAGAAACTGTCTGTACTCCTCAGACATCTCCTCGGGATGTCTGCAATAGTAGGAAAACAGCTCGCCCAGCATGCGTATGGCCTTCTGTTCTTCTGCCTTTACGACAGCACTGGTATACACATCAGTAAACATCAGCTTGCGAAGATTTGTCATAGCCTCTCCGATCTCGGGAGACATCGCCACACAGTCTTTGCCAAGGCTCGTCCGGATCACATCAAACACCATCGTATTCAGACGTTCCTTACTGCTGTCGCCAAGAACCATCCGAAGCGTGATCGGAATATCATCCTCACTGATCACTCCCGCACGGATCGCATCGTCCATATCGTGATGAATATAGGCCAGCTTGTCACTTAAACGAACCACCTGTCCCTCCAGTGTGGACGGATGTCCCGCTGTCTGATGATTCAGGATCCCATCCCGCACCTCACGGGTCAGATTCAGACCGGCACCGTTTTTTTCAAGCTTTTCGACGACACGGATACTCTGTCTGTTGTGGTGAAATCCACCCGGACAGCATTCGTTCAGCGCTCTCTCACCGGAATGTCCAAAAGGCGTATGGCCCAGATCATGCCCTAAAGCTATGGCTTCTGTCAGATCTTCATTTAAAAGAAGTGCTTTGGCTATGGTCCTCGCGATCTGCGATACCTCGAGCGTATGGGTCAGACGCGTACGGAAATGATCTCCCTGTGCAGCCAGAAACACCTGCGTCTTGTCATTCATCCGGCGGAAAGCCTTGGAATGCAGTATGCGGTCCCTGTCGCGCTGATACGCTGTGCGGATCTCACACTCCGTCTCTTCCCTGTCCCGGCCCTTTGTTTCGCAGCTGAATGAAGCATAAAGACTCAAAATCTCTTTTTCTCTTTGTTCTGCCTGTTCACGAATCGTCATAGCTGACCTCCTGAAAGCACATCCTCTATTACTATTATTTCGCGAAAAAAAGTTTTTCCTTTTTTTATGGTCAAATTTTTTTGATTTATTTTGGTAACTTTGTCTGTTGCCTTTTTCTTTTTCCCGAAAAAGTGCATCTTACCGCACATTTTGACTACATTACGGTACCTTTTTTACTCTGTCATGTTCAAAAGGAGATATTGCTCCCGCAGCTTTCAGCTGCGTTTTACAATATCTCCTCTTCTATGTTTCGGCCGTATATTTTTATTATTTTCTTATTCTTCTACCGTCTGTGCATCTGTGGTAACCTCCAGAAGGATATCCACCACGCGTGTGCCGTCGAATTTCAGATACAGAAGCTTATAATCGTCGATACGGTAACATGTCCGGCCGTCACGGTTGGACAGCTTGTAGCCTTTGCTCTGCAGATACTCTGTGGCATCGGTCTGCAGCATACCCACAAAGATATGGTACAGACTGTAGGTTGTCTCAGCACTGATCTCCACCTGATGTATCGTATCGCTGACTCTGGTAATGCGGATAGCCTTGTCTGTGGTCTCATATACCGTATCATCTGAACCGGAAACACTCATAGCATCCAGCTGATTGACAAGTCCGTCCACATCCTGCACATAGGAAGACAGATCGATATGGCTCAGATCCGATCCGAGCGCCTTGTCCACATCCAGTCCCGGAATGGACGAAGCTGTGTCATCCTCCCGCTGTAAACTGCCGCTTTGTTTACGTTCATCCTCCTCCTGCTGGGCTTTGGCAAGCTCTGCCTGACGTTCCTTTTCGGCCGCAACCTCAGCCTGCTGCTCCTGCACCTTCGCTTCTTCCTTGTGACGCAGATGCAGAGAATAAGCACCGATCAAAAGAACACCACACAGGAAAGCCAGTATGGCCACCAGGATCATCGTTGTATTATTACTGCGTTTTTTCATGGTCTTTCTCCTTTTTGTCACTCATCTGCCAAACCTGGCACCGGCAGCTTTTTTCGCCTGTAAAGCAGATCAGATATGGCCTGCGATCCGGTTCAGCTCTGCCAGAAACTGTGCACACTCTGTCTCATCCTGCCAGTCTTTGCAATAATTGGAAGGGCCATCGGTAACAAATAGAAGTGCCGTACTGCTGTACCCCGGTGTCAGAAATCCACGCTCGCTGACCGTCACCCCGAGCGAAGAAAACGCATCACCGAGCCAGCTAACGATTGCAGACTGTTCACTGAACTCGCAGACACCGTCCACCCCCGGCTTTACCATCATCAGACGTTTGCCCGGATGTTTCTCGGCTATCTGGTGTGCGATCTCCACAAGCGCATCATCGAGACACAGATTCATCACGATGCCCTGCAGATAGGACAGCATCGGATCATCCAGTGCAGCCGCAAACTGATCCAGCTTTGTACCTACCGTCACCAGACAGGGGTATATACTGTCTCCCGCCTTGCAGTACTCCTGAAAAACGGAAGAAGTCATCGTGACACCATTGACCTCGATCTGATCCTTTCCCGCAGCTGTCAGCTGCAATTCAGTATATGCTGCTGCCGGATGCATAGCATCTGCCTCACGGATTTCATCAAGCAGATCCTCCGCATCATCCTCATATATATCAGCGCTGTCTCCCGGGAGCTGGGAAAGCACACGCTTTGTATCTATCTCTTTTTCAAATGTATCCAGTATGATCATCCTGTAGCCTCCTGTAACTGATCTGTCCAGTCTTTTCTGTATAGGATACCCGCAGATCGTTTCATGAAATTCTCATCATCCATGTACTTCGAACCGCACTGTATCAAACATACATAAACAGTATAGCATGATTTCCCCTGCTTTATCAATCCCCGTACTTTGCCAGCGTCTTTTTCAGATAGGCGATATAATCCTGGCGCACATTCTCCGTCTTAACCTCCACGCCATCTCCCAGTCCGGCCAGCCAGCCGAAAAACTGCGGACTGACATTAACCGTAACAGAACAGGAAAAATGCTCTTTATCGATCGGATGCAGAAAAACATCCGTGCCAAACCGGTCGATCATAACGCCGACCAGATAACTGGCACAGACAAGCGTCACCGACTGCTGCTCCCCGTGAAACATACCAAACGTCTGCCGGGCATATCTGGCCATGTCAAAGCGTTCAAACCTCTCCTTACCTTCACGTGGTTTTCTGAGAAAAAGCATCCGCTGGATCTTGTCTACGCGGAAATGTTTGATCTTTGCCGCAGCTGCATCGTATCCGACCAGATAATAATTCTCATCGTCCCACGTCAGCGCCCACGGACTGATCTCATAAAAGGCTCCGCCGTGGCGCAGCTGCAGCTTTTTCTGTACATTCCACTCGGCATACTGGAACCTGACCATAACATTGGCCAGGATCGCCTCATGGATCATATCCACGATATGAAAGACATTCTCATTACCACTCTTGACACGGTTGGTCACATACACCTGACGCTGCAGCTGGGATGCCTCATAACGGCTGGTCAGATGCTCCAGCTTGTGGATCAGCTCGTCGGATGTCTTTTTCGTCACCAGCTTGGACGCCTGCACCGCATCCACCAGCAGCTTCAGCTCCGCCAGCTTAAACTCCCGGCTCGCCAGATAATAGCCCGCCGGACGCTCCCTTCTGTAGCGGATATCCATACCGTCTTCCTTAAGGATTTCGATATCCGTGTAGACCGTCTTTCGCTCTACAGTGATATCGTAACGCTCAAGCCCGGCGATGATCTCCTTCACCGATAATACATGCTCCTCATCCGACTGCTCTTCAAATAATCTTTTTAATATCAGAAGCTTGATCTTCTGGTTCGCCCCCTTAGCCATCCTTTAATCCTCCAGGTACTCTCTGTATTCACTCTCACAGGCAAATAACATATACTCGCCATCCACATATCCCATATATCCTTCTGAAATCGCATACCCCTTCATCGCTATACCTCCCGTGTTCGTTTTCTGTAGTATAGCGGATATGCAGTACAATAAATCGGACTGTAAGAGCAGTTTAGCATATTTTGGTGGGAAATGAAATGGTGATTGTGCTTCATGGTGTACTAAAATACAGCCATCATTTTTCTACTGTATTTAAACCGGCTGGTATTTTTATTATTTATTTTTAATTTTTCTTTACATTTACATATCATTATGCTATATTATTACTAACATTTTAGTTTTTCTTTTCCCGACCATTCGGTCAACGGATACCACAATATTTTATTCTATATGTAGATATATTTTTTTTATTTCTATATCTATCTTTCGTTTCAAAGGAGAACCTATGTACTACCAAAAAGTAAACACAAATCTGTCAAAGTCTCTCACTTCTATAGAGACAGAAAAAGCTACCCGCGACGACTATGCCAAATGTGTTCTGGCCGATCCGCAGATCATGGCTATGATCCTGCAGT
>JAHZHB010000122.1:3031-9476 GCA_019420465.1 Lachnospiraceae bacterium | reverse complement strand
GCTGATGCGCTCGAAGAACATTTAAATCCGGCCGGTGTGATGATCATGCTGGAGGCCGAGCATATGTGCATGACCATGCGCGGCATCAAAAAGCCGGGCAGCAAGACCGTGACAGTCGTTACCCGCGGTGTATTTGAGGGTAACCAGCTGTTACAGAACCAGTTTATGAATATGGTGCGCTGATGGAGAGAGTAAACAGGATCTTTCGTCATCCGCTGTATCAGAAAGAACTGCAGAACATTCAGGAGGCAGAAAAGGACAGGGTATACTGTGGTCACGATATCCAGCATTTCATGGATGTGGCGCGGATCAGTACGATCCTGAACGACGAACAGGCGGCCGGATTTTCCCGGGAAGTCCTGTATGCGACCGCTCTTTTGCACGATATCGGCAGAGAACGGGAATATCGTGAGGGAATCTCTCACGATGAAGCGAGTGCTGCGCTGGCCGAGGAGATTCTGCCGGAATGCGGATTTACGGAGGAAGAGATCCTCTATATCAGTGATGCGATCAAAGGGCACCGGCTGAGTATTGACGGCATGAAAGTACGCACGCTTCTGGGAGAACTTCTTCACAAGGCGGATCACCTCAGTCGCAGCTGCTACAGCTGTCCGGCAGAGAGTACCTGTTACTGGCCGAAAGAAAAGAAAAACATGGAAATCCGTATGTAACAGCATGCGGATTTTGCTGTACATACCGTAAATTATGTGCGGTATGACAAAAATATACAGAGAACCTGTACAGGCACGGTGCCTGATCCGGGGAAAAGGAGAAATACTATGATGCAGATGGGAAAGTACAAGTTTGACACGGACAAACATTGTTATGTGATGGGTATCCTGAATGTGACACCGGATTCTTTTTCCGATGGTGGCAAATGGAACGATATGGACCGTGCGATGGAGCATGCGGCACAGATGATTGAAGATGGAGCTACGATTATCGATGTTGGCGGAGAGTCTACCCGTCCGGGTTATACGATGATCTCCGATGAGGAGGAGATCTCCCGTGTTGTACCGATCATCCGTGAGCTGAAAAAGCGTTTTGACGTGGCTGTTTCCATCGATACCTACAAAAGTGCCGTGGCCAGAGCTGCCGTAGAGGCCGGTGCAGATATGGTCAACGATATCTGGGGACTGAAATACGATGAAAAGATGGCTGATGTGATCGCCAAAACTGGTGCTGCCTGCTGTCTGATGCACAATCGTAAAGAAGCAGACTATACAGATTTTATGCCGGATATGCTCAATGATCTGAAAGAAACGATTGCCATTGCCAAAAAGGCCGGTATCGCAGACGATAAGATCTGCCTGGATCCGGGCGTCGGCTTCGGTAAGACATACGAAAATAATCTGGAAGCTATCCACCATGTAGACCAGCTGTTAACTCTTGGTTATCCGGTACTTCTTGGCACTTCCCGCAAGTCCGTTATCGGTCTGACACTGGATCTGCCGGCCTCCGAACGTATGGAAGGTACGGTGGCCACCAGCGTGATCGGTGTAATGAAGGGCTGCGCTTTTGTCCGTGTGCACGATGTGAAGGAAAATGCACGTGCGATCCGTATGACAGAAGCTATTCTTGGAAAATAAAGAAAACAGGAGATAAGTAATGGATATCATTCATATTAAGAATCTGGAGATATGGGCAAAACACGGAGTTTTTCCGGAGGAAAATGCTCTTGGCCAGAAGTTCATGGTCAGCGCCGATCTCTACACAGACATCCGTCGTGCCGGTCTCGAGGATGATCTGAACCATTCCATCGATTACGGTGCAGTTTCCCATCGGATCAAGCGCTTTATGGAGGAAAATACCTGCAAGCTTATCGAAGCTGTGGCAGAACGTATGGCGGCCTGCCTGTTGCAGGAATACCCGATTCGTAAGATCCGTCTGGAGATCAAAAAGCCATGGGCACCTGTAGGACTGCCGCTTGACACGGTTTCTGTAGAGATTGAGAGAGGCTGGCACAAAGCCTATATTGCTCTCGGTTCGAACATGGGCAACCAGAAAGGCAATCTGGATTTTGCCGTCCGTGAGCTGTCCAGCACGCCGGGCTGCCGTGTAAACAAGGTATCCCATTACCTTGTGACCAAGCCCTTCGGAGTGACTGACCAGCCGGACTTTTTAAATGCGGTTCTGGAGATGGATACGCTTCTTAACCCTGAGGAGCTCCTATATCTTTTAAACAGTATCGAAGCGGAAGCAGGCAGAGAGCGGATCATTCACTGGGGACCGCGTACGCTGGATCTTGACATACTTTTCTATGATGATCTGATCCTGTCCAGTGACGATCTCAATATCCCGCATATCGGTATCGCACAGCGGGACTTTGTCCTTGTTCCAATGAACGAAATCGCTCCGGGACTGGTACATCCGGTATATCATAAGACTATTCAGGATCTTTTGATGGAACTGAAAGAGAGATAGAAGTGAATTGGCTGCGAACAAAACAGAGGGAGCTTCCCGGTACATAGAATATTCTCCCTGCAAACGATGAAAAGCGCGTTCTTAGCTTTGACGAAATCCACGGCTTACGGAATCTTACACGCGAGCCCGCTTTAGTGAGCGCGTTAGATGCAGTTAGCCGTTAGTTCGGCAAAGCGTTGCGCTTGTTTGCAGGGAGAATATTCTATGTACCGGGAAGCTCCCTCTGTTTTGCAATACAGCCGCATGAACACCCGTCAGTCGGCTCTGCGTGTCACCGCCCGTACAAACCCATTCATTTTCTGCTTTGTTTCAAACCGAGCGATAAATACATGATCCCCCATTGCTCCCGACAGAGCCGCAGGCATCCGCGTATCCATTTTAATATATGCTCCGTATCTGGCCCGGACATCAGCCTCAGACATCACATATGAAGCCGTATCCCTGCGCCCCACAAAGACACAGAATCCATCATTCCCTGTTTCTACCGTACTCTTATCAAAAGCGATCATATCCGGTGTGAATCCACCCGAAGGACGCATATTGACTTCCAGTGCCACCAGATCACCGGCTTTGCCAAGTCCGGCATGATCCTTCAGCAGATGGAAAAACTCAAAATGTACAAACCGGCTTCTGACACCGAAACTCTTCACACAGGCACGTCCCGCAGTCCGCGTAGATGCCTCCAGCTTCTTAACAATGTAGTAGATCGAATCCAGCCGGTCATTCACAATATCCATAATAGATACCGGTGTCACATTTCCCGTCTCAAACAAAGGCTCCCCGTGACTGTCGATGATCGCATCATACGAATGGATCTCAGCACAGATAAACTCCTCCATGATAAAAGAAACATCCAGCCCGAGAGCGTGTCGACCATATGATAACGTGCTGTCGGAATTCCTGCCCGCTGATAATATTCTTTCATATGTGACTTGTAGCGGATACGTGGCATATCCGAAGTCTGGAAACCAGAAGTAATATGAAAATCTGTCCGCAACCGTGCGTCCTGTTCCAGCCAGTATTCATTGTTTGACTCGAGCCAGTCAATCCGTCCGTATTTGAAAATGAAAAAAGCCACCGCCCGGTAGACTTCATCATAATCCTCCAGATTATCTACTTTATAATATTCACCCAAAGCATCCTTTAACTCCCACGAAAGCTCATCGTAGGGCTGATCCCCGATGCCAAGTACACGCAGTCCATTGTCCCTGAGCGCACGGGCAAACATCCAGTAATTCGTCGGAAAATTCGGCGAGATAAAAACAAAATTTTTCATTGGTAACACTCCTCGTTTGTAATGGCCTGCAACGGCAGATATAAAAACGACAGAAGCAGTGCAGGCCATTTACTGTATACAGAATAAAAAACAATGCTGCAGATTATTGGTCAGAAGCATTCTGAGAATCCGCATGTGTTTCGTCCAGTATATACGGCAGAAAATAGGCTGCCTGCCTGAACCACCAGTCCCAGTCATGCGCTACATCATAGCCCCAGTAATCCACCCAGATATGAATACCTTTTTCCTTTAAAAGCGCATCCAGATCTCTCGTCAGCTGCGGCATTTCCCACGGACCCTGGCCGACACAGATCACACCCTTATTGTGGTTATACAGATCGATAAACGGATGATCGGCAGGCATATTGCGCAGATAATGCACAGGAGAATTCTGGTAGACCAGATCGTCTATATAGCCGTCAAAGCCATAGTCGGCGGTATACAGTCCGCTGAGGGCCAGAAGCCCGGTAAAGATCTGCGGAAAACGAAGAAACAGGTTGGTCGCATGTGTAGCACCGAGACTGCAGCCAAAGATCAGAATATCCGGACAGTTGGCTGTGTATCCACTTTCGTGAGATATTTTTTCAATCACGGGCACCATTTCCCTGACGATATACCAGATCCATGCCTCGTAGCGTTCAATACGCCAGCGTGGATCTCCGGTTTTATCTGACCATGTTTCGGCATCGATCGTATCGATGGAAAATACGGTCAGCTTTCCCTCATCGATCCATGGCCGAAATGTATTTATCATACCAAAGTTTTCAAAATCATAAAATCTGCCGTCCTGACAGGGGATATACAGTACCGGACGTCCACCGTGCCCGTAGATCTTGTATTCCATATCCCTGCCAAGCGTTTCACTGTACATTTTCTGATAACGGATATACATGTTTCACCACTCCCTTCCCTATGTATAGGCTTATATGTCAGAACGTCTGCCTGAAAAGACATTTCCGTATTTGCATAGTTTCCTTCAGGCTTACTGGGAAAACTGCCGGTATAAAAGCGCCGGGATCGCAAAGGGAAGCTGTTTTTCCCAACTGGCTTCACAGTGTGTTCCTCCCGGGATGACACGGCTGGTCACACAGATATATTTGCTCTGCAGATCATGGATAATACTGAAAAACTGTCGCAGCCGGTCACGCTGCTCCTGGCCTTCCTTTTCTCCGTAGTCAATGTAGATATCCGTATCAGTGGAAAGAGCACTCTGGCGGATCAGCGTGTGCAGCTTGTTCGGTGCAACCCACAGCGATGGGGACATACACATCGCACCGGAAAAGATATGATTATAGGACAGAACGGCATACAGACTCATCAGTCCGCCCATCGAGCTGCCGCCGATATAGGTATATTCGCGTGCCGGAAGCGTAGGATAGTGCGCATCGATATAGGGCTTGAACACCTGGGTCAGCCATCGAAGTGTCAGATCACCTTTGCCCTTAAATTCGCCAAAAGCCGGATCGGAGAAATCATAGGGGGAATATTCCCGCAGACGGTCATTGTCCGGACTGTGGTTACACTCCACAGCTGCCACGATCAGCTGTGTGTCTGTTTGTTCCAGATATTCTTTCATTCCCCAGCATTTGCCATATGTCGCATGAGAGTCAAAAAATACATTGTGGCCATCAAACATATACAGAACCGGATAACGTCTGCCGGGATCCCATGCAAAAGAATCCGGTACATAAATATAAGACTTGCGCGGTTCATTATCCGTCAGCTCCGGAATCGTGATATCCCAGAATTTGATCATAAAACACCTCCTGAATACATACATCTGCAGCAGATATGTGATTATTTAATATATTTTTCTGAAAATTTATCTATATACGATACTACTGTCTGTTTAATTTTTACTATACCATACGAAAATAGCAGGTGCAAGTCAAGTGGACGGATTACAGATTCGGTAAGTTACAAAAAGGTGACTATGTAATAAAAAAGTGCGTACTTTTTTCTGCTTTGCAGTCTTGGAGGAAAGCTGATAAAGCCGGAGGGCGTAAAGCTGGCATGTGCGGTTTTTGCAGAGCATGTACCACATTGTCCGAAATGTGGCAGACCGATGAGCATGAACTTAAGAGCTGACAATACGTTCGTCGAGGATACCGGCTGGCACCAGGCTGCAGAGCGGTATGATCAGTTCATTCAGCGTCATAAGAATCTGCAGCTTGTTTTTCTGGAAGCAGGTGTCGGTTATAATACGCCTGGTATCATCAAGTATCCGTTCTGGCAGATGACGAATGCATATCCAAAGGCAACGTATATCTGTCTGAACAAGAGCGAAGCATATGCACCGACAGAGATCGCAGACCGGTCGATCTGTGTAAATGCAGATATCGGACAGGTTCTGGAACAGCTGAAAAAATAGATTTGTTGTATTTTATGTGGCAATCCGTTATACTGTGAATAACAGGTATGGCGGATTTTTTGCTGTACATATGGCATCGCCTGCTATAAAAAGGACTGCAGGGTTGTGATTGGAAAATAGAAAGGGACAGTCGAATGATTATTGATGGCAACGAAACGGAAAAACGTGCAATGCAGGAATTTCATAAAGGTAACCGTGTGGAAGGACTCCGGATTCAGGAAGAATTTGCCAGTGCGTTTCGGACGGAATATGCGGACAAAGACCACTGCCCATGTCAGAAGGCCTGCCGTTATCATGGTAACTGCAAAAAATGTGTTGCTATTCACCGGGCACATCAGGAGCATGTACCGAACTGCATGCGTCCGATGATCAAT
>JAHZHB010000122.1:0-2902 GCA_019420465.1 Lachnospiraceae bacterium | reverse complement strand
AGCATAAAAACGTATGATTAATTGCATAATTGTAGGTCTTGGTGGTTTTTTAGGTGCTGTGCTGCGTTATCTGATCGGGTTGCTTCCGGTGAATACACAGAACGGGTTCCCGGTCAAAACACTGGGGATAAATATCGTTGGTGCATTCGTGATCGGACTGGTTGTGGCGCTGGGAGCGAAAAAAGAATGGAATCCGCAGCTGATCCTGTTTTTAAAGGTTGGCTTATGTGGGGGATTTACGACATTTTCTTCATTCGCGCTTGAAACCAGTCAGCTGATCGAACAGGGGACAGGATGGAGTGCGATGCTGTATATTGTGTTGAGCGTCGCAGGAGCTGTGGCAGCAGTATTTGCTGCGCAGTGGATTTTTGGAAGATAAAAAATTTTTTGAAAGAAATTGATTAAAAATAATGGAACAAGATGCAGAGCCGCTATTTCTAAAAAATGAATTTAGAATAGTGGCTTTTTGTATTACTATATCGTAAATAAACAGTATGAGCTTAAAAGAAATGGGACGATTTTTCAGAAATACAAAAGGCAACCAATTTTAACAAAATGCAGACAAATATGACAAGTTTGTATGGTGGAAAAAGCTTTGTAAAAAATATAATGGAGATGTAAGGAGGTAGAGCACATGCATTACTGCATCAGGACAATACGGTTGGTACGACAAGGATTGCACCGGCACCGGTGGGAAAGCATCTGTGGGGAACGGTTACGATTGGAAGCAGAGGACAGATTGTGATTCCAAAGGCTGCAAGGGACATTTTTGACCTGAAGAGTGGAGACAGGCTGATTGTACTGGGGGATGAAAAAGAAGGCATTGCATTGGTAAAAGCAGAAGAATTTGAAAAAGAAGGCTATGGCAGACAGCGGAGCTGGATTCGGGAAGGGTGCAGCATTAGATGTGACGCTATCACAATTCTTTTGCGAAGAAGACATGAAAGATATGACAGAATCACAAACAGAAGTTTTGGAGATATGGAAAGATCTAAGTGCTGATGAACAGGAAGTCGTGCTTGCAATGCTCAGAGGATTAAAAAAATAAGGAACAGTTCAAAAATGATATTTTGGATTGTTCCTTTTTTTGTGCCATTTAAACAATTTAAAGAATGAGAATATGTTGGATTTGCTATTTATATGAGCTTATTGTGTGAAATGCAAATTGACACGCTTTTGTGTGGGGGGTATAATAAAACAAATTGTGCTTCCAAAAGAAAATATATATTTTAGCAAAACAGATGAAAGTCTGTGACGCAAAGCTATAGGGCCTGTAAAATGGCAGCCAGTTGCATATGAAATAGCAAAGGGATACTATGGTTAATTAGTAGTAGTTTCTTTGCTTTTTATTATGGTTTAGCTTATCTGAATAGAGTAACAGAGAAAAGAAATAGAAAGATTAAGTAAAAAAGATAATGGAGATTAAAGATGATAAAAAAGGAGACTGACAGGCAGAACTACAGTATCCTTGCAGGAGAAGGAGCTATTCTGCGGATTTTAAAAGAAATTGACAAAGCCAAAAATAGAGAGAGTATTGGAGCAGGAATTCAGAAACTCCTTGAAGTTCTCGGCAATTATGGAAATGCAGATCGAGCTTATCTTTTTGAAACGGTTCATACGCCAGAGACATTTACAAATACCTATGAGTGGTGTGCAGATGGAATTACAGCTCAAAGAGATAATCTTCAGGATGTGAAATTTGAAGAAATACCATGTTGGGTGAAAAAGTTCAGGCAAGGAGAAAGCGTTGTCGTAAACAATATAGAGGACATATGCCACACTATGCCTTTGGAATATGAACTTTTAAAAATGAAGGCGATAAAGTCAGTGGTTGTTTTGCCGCTTTTTCATGGCTCCTACCTGACTGGTTTTTTAGGGCTGGACAATCCATATATCCAGGAAAACGAAAATTTTATATTTTTCCTTGAACTGATCGGAGCACATCTTGGCAGTGCATTGGTTAATACACTTGTAGAACAGCATCTTAAACAAAAAACCAAAGAACTGGAGCACAAAAACATGTTTCTCGACACGCTCTGTCAGGAGTATACATCTGTATATTATGTAGATTTAGATGCAGGTGTTGGGGAAGTAATAAAGGTTGATTCAGGTGCAAATTTTATAAAAGCCTCCAATAAAACGATGATTGCATATATGCCAATGTTAAAAGCATATGCAGAGAGTTATGTGATTGAAGAAGACAGAGATTATTTTCTGGCAAGACTGGAAACACATGCTTTAAAAGAAGAACTTTTGAAAGAAGAACGGGTGTCGTTTCGCTACAGAAGTCTTCCGAATAGTAAAACACATAAAAATTTTGAAGTACATGCGATTCGGGCAAACGGAACAGACCAGAATAGTTTTGGTATCATGGTAGCGTTTCGTTATGTAGATGATATTATAAAGCAGGAACAGAAAATACAGAAGACTTTAGAAAAAACCTTGGAAGAATCAAGAATCAGCAACAGTATTGTTTCTGCCATTGGAAAAATATATTTTTCTTTGTATCGAATTGTTCTTGAGAATGATCAGTATGAAGAAATATCAGCAGAACAGGAAATTCATCGTTTGACAGGAAAAGTCGGACTTGCTTCAGAAAAAATGAAGGAAATCTGTGATAATTTTGTTTGTCAGGAACATTACGATATGGTTTTAAAATTCTTCGATTTGTCTACTCTTGCGGACAGATTGAAGAATGATGATACAACGGCAATAGAGTATAAGGCAAAAGACGGAAACTGGCATTTAGCACGTTTTATTGTAAAAATAAGGAATGAAGAAGGCAAGGCAATTCATGTTCTGTATGTGACACGCATAATCAGCGAAACAAAACGCAGAGAAGAAAGCCTTGCACTAATGGCAGAACGTGCAAAAAGAGAAAGCGAAGCAAAAACTGATTTTC
>JAHZHB010000121.1 GCA_019420465.1 Lachnospiraceae bacterium | reverse complement strand
TCTGTCGCGGATGTATCCTGCCCAGCCATCTGCGTATCCACAAAGGCGCAGGTCAGATCCATATCACGTCCGTTTTTATAGACAAGGACAGCTAAAACGACACATAAAACGATGATCACCGAGATCAGACTGGTCGCTATGACACGGTTGCGACGTTTCCGGCGGCGTCTGGCAGACATCTTTGGTCTTTCTTTATTCATCATCATCACTCCTGTACATTTCACGCCACGCCAGGTCACCGTTGGCCAGCGACTTGATCAGCATTTCGGCTGTTGCCAGATTGGTTGCCAGCGGAATGGAAAATTTATCGCAGGCTTTATAGACCGCATACAGATTTTCGTCATTTTTCGGCATGAGACCGGGCTCCTTGAATACGATCAGCATGTCCAGTCGGGACTGTTCCAGAAAAACTTCCATCTGCTGTGCACCGCCGATGCTGCCGGCCAGAAATTTATAAACATAGAGGTTGGCGGATTTTTCCATGATCCGTCCCGTTGTTCCTGTGGCATACAGATGGTGCTCACTCAAAATACCGCGATAGGCAATACAAAAATCCTCCAGCAGCCTCTTTTTTGAATTATCAGCAATAAATCCTATATTCATCTCTTTAAACCTCCGGGATATACACGGCTCTGCAGGCCTACATTTAAGACGCATCCTATTCCGATATACAGACTGACAAGCGAAGTCAGACCGTAACTGACAAAAGGCAGCGGTGTACCGGTATTCGGAAACAGTCCGGTGGCTACGCAGATGTTGATAAAGCTCTGGATCATGATCAGCGCACCCATACCACAACAGATCAGTGTACCGGAGAGATCCTTTGCCTTCCGGCCATTAAAAATACATTCAAAACTGATAAACAGCTCCAGAAGAATAATAGCGGCACTGCCGATAAATCCGAGCTCCTCTCCCGCTACAGCGTAGATAAAGTCGGTCTGGATCTCAGAAATAAAATTACCGTTGTTGGCACTGACACTGGTAGTATTGAGTCCCTTTCCTGTCAAACGCCCGGAACCGATCGCCATGATCGAGTTGTTCTGCTGTGTACGGGATTCCGAATACGTCTCGTCCTCCGAATAAAAGAAGGTCATGATACGATTACGCTGATAATCATTGATGATCGGCAGGTTAGTCTGGGTAACCAGTACCAGATAGATGACGACCAGAGGAATACCGATCAGCAGCACACCACCGATGATCTTGTAGCTTAAGCCTGCCAGATACATGAGGATACAGAAAAGCGCAGCGATCGTCAGCGTGTTTTTCAGGTCCGGCTGTGAAGCAACCAGGATCAGCGGAATGGCGATCAGCACGATACTTTTTAAGATCGTCCGCAATTTGTTCAGATCGTTCTCGTGCATCATAAGATATCTGGCAAAAAAGAGGATCAGAAGGATCTTTGAAAGCTCAGTCGGCTGAAACTGAAATCCGAAAATATTGATCCATCGGGTTGCACCACCCGTTGTTTTGGCCCACGGCGATATCTTGGTAACGAGCAGAAGCATCAGAAGATTAAATCCGTAGATAAACCAGTAAAAATTCAGGATCCAGCTGAAATCGATCAGTGAAACGACCAGCATGACCGCCAGTCCCAGGATAACACCGATCAGCTGCCTGGTCTGCAGTGACTCTCTTGCGCTTCCCACAAGCAGAACGCCCAGACCGCTGAGTGCGACCAGCCAGATCACCAGGCGAAAGTTAAAGTTTTTTAAATGATATAGTCTAAACATATGTATACCTTTATAATTTTTCGTAAAGTACATCAGATGTGTTTGCCCGAAATGGCCGAGAGGGGAACACTGGCTGTAAAATATGCCGGATCCCTCTGCAGGGAAAATACGATACTCTCCTGCTCCACATCCATATAGCGCATCATCGCTGCGGCCATATCCTGCTGCAGCATATGAAGTATTTCCGGGGAACATCCCATTCTGTCTGTAAGTACCAGCTGTTTGAGTCGGTCTTTTGCAATACCACAGGATTTTTTACCGGAAAACAGCATAAAGACCTCCGTTACGATTTTTTGAAAATACGGCTCCAGAAGCTTTTTTTGCCGGACAGATCCAAAAAGGCGACATCATCCCCCATGATCCGTCGGCCGATATTGGAAAAAGCCTGTCCACTGGTACATTCTGTACCGGTGACTGTCTCACCCTTATTGGTACTGATCACGATATTTTCGTCGTCCGGCACTACACCGATCAGCGGAACGGCCAGAATCTCTTCCACATCCTCTACAGACATCATATCGCCGTTTTTTACCATATCCGGCCGGATCTTATTGATCAGAAGATGGATTTTTTTCATCTCCGCCGCTTCGAGAAGTCCGATAATACGGTCGGCATCACGGATCGCCGATACCTCCGGTGTCGTGACCACGATAGCACGGTCTGCGCCGGATACGGCATTCTTAAATCCCTGTTCGATACCAGCAGGGCTGTCGAGAAGAACATAATCAAATTCCTTTCGAAGATCCTGACAGAGCTTGATCATCTGCTCCGGTGCTACGGCAGTTTTGTCTCTGGTCTGTGCGGCAGGCAGCAGATAGAGATTGGGATAACGCCTGTCCCGGATCAGTGCCTGCTTGAGCCGGCAGTTGCCTTCGACCACATCGACCAGATTATAAACGATACGGTTTTCAAGACCGATCACCACATCGAGATTTCGAAGACCGATATCAGTATCCACCATCACCGTTTTTTTATCTGCAGCAGCCAGAGCTGTTCCCAGGTTGGCTGCTGCTGTTGTTTTTCCTACTCCGCCTTTACCGGATGTAATAACGATCACTTCGCTCATAATTTTCCTCCTGCCAGCAAAAAATATCCGATGTGCCGTGCAAATTAATCCTGCTGTACATTTGAGCTTGCACTCTTGGCTTTTCCGGTAATGATACTGTCCTCTCCTGCCAGATTGAAATAATAGCTGAAGATATCCTTGGCAGCCATGGCCGCATTGGTTGATGAATAACCATGGGCAATACGGACACACAGGGCGATCTCGGGACTGTTGTACGGTGCATAGCCGATGAACAGACCGTGGCTGGAACGCTTTCTGTTTTCCTGTGCAGTACCTGTCTTACCGGCAACATCCACACCCAGATCATCATAGTAGCTTTTACTTGTGATCACCTCACGCATACCGGTATGTACCGTATTCCATACACTGTCGCTGACATCGAGCACACTCTCGACCTCTGCGGAACAGTCCTCAAGCAGATTGCCCTCGGAATCTGTCACCTTGTCAAGCAATGTCATCTTGTAGCTGATACCATTGTTGGCGATCGTAGAAACGTAACGGGCCAGCTGAGAAGTCGTATAGTTATGTGTACCCTGACCGATGGCAGACGGGATCGGCAAGCTGTCGGAGATCTGCGGATCACTCTCCGATACCTCGATACCGGAATTCTTGTCCAGATTAAACAGACGGCAGTATTTCTGCAGTGCGGACATCGCATGATCTTCGCTGTACACATTGTTTTCGTTGATGCCCAGCTGATAGGCTGTCTCACTGAAGAAAACGTTACAGGATTCGGCGATCGCACTGACAACGTTTAACGGACCGTGGCCACGGGTTTTCCAGCATTTCAGCGGAGACCCCTTGATCTTGTCAAATACGCCCGTACAGTCGATCTCTGTGCCGGTATTGATGATGCCTTCTGTCAGACCGGCAACCGCAGTGACCGGCTTGAAAATAGAACCGGGCGCTGTTTTCTGCTGTGTTGCCTTGTTGTAAAACGGCTGGGACAGATCGTTTAACAGCTGGTTATAATAGGTCGCATCCATCGTATTGGCCAGACGGTTGTTGTCGTAGCCCGGGTACGATACTACAGCCAGAAAATCGCCGGTATTCGGATCTGTGACAACAGCGGACCCGGAACACGGATCCAGGGCCAGCTGGGCCGGCGTGATCTCGATATCTTCGATCTTGTCACGGATAAAGGCATACGCGGATAAAGAACCGTTTGCGAGCTTATTATATGTGTCATCGTCCGATTTCAGAACTCCCTGATCGTATAATGTCATGCATAATCTGGATGGAGAAATCTCGTCGTTTAACAGCATATACTTATAGATCAGCTTGGAAAAGCCGGAATCTTCCTTAAGATAATCTTCGATATAGGTCCACAGTGCATCCAGGATCTCTTCCGTGGAAAGATATTCTTTGTCACCGGCGATCTTGGAAACATCGATCCAGTTCATAGTCGCACAGTAGCGGAGATAATCGTGCAGAGAGATACGTTCGTCTGTCTTCCAGGCGATATAGGTTTCATCCTTGGTATCGATCAGTGAAGCGTCAAGGATTCCCGTATCATCGGTCAGCATATCGTTAACCACATAGCTCTGGTAGGCTTTTTCCTCAGCAGAAAGCTCTTTGTAGGCTTTGTTGTCCTCACCGGACAGCTGTTTGCTGAAACTGGAAAGTACTCTTTCCTGACGGGAAACGAATTTATCATTTAAAGCCTTTTCGTTTTCTGTCGCATCCGCATCGGCAAATTTACGGTAATCCACCATATTATTATTGATAAAGGCATAATATACATCATACGATGCGATTGGGATCGAGGAGGTATCTGTCGTATCCGAAGAATCATACTCTTTGATATCACGCAGATTGGCCAGTACAATACCGGCGATCCTCTGCTCCAGGATCTTATAGGTGGCGATCTGCAGATCACGGTCAAGCGTCAGGTAGACATCATTTCCCTGTTTGGGCTCTACGGTAGAATCCTTCTGGATCTCCAGTACCTTACCCAGGTTATCTACGAGAACTGTCTCTGAGCCGTCTGTACCCTGTAAGGACGTCTCCATGACCTGCTCGATGCCGGCTTTACCGATGATCGAAGAACTG
>JAHZHB010000012.1 GCA_019420465.1 Lachnospiraceae bacterium | reverse complement strand
TGTCAAGGGCGCATCCAAAGGTGAGGGTCTGGGCAACCAGTTCCTTGCCAATATCCGTGAAGTAGATGCAATCGTTCATGTAGTCCGCTGCTTTGATGATCCGAATGTTGTACATGTGGATGGCAATGTAGATCCGCTGCGTGATATCGAGACGATCAATCTCGAGCTGATCTTTGCCGATCTGGAGGTGCTGGAACGCCGTATGGCAAAAGTCGGCCGTACCCGTCAGATGGACAAGGCAGCCGCCAAAGAATATACCCTGCTTGAAAAGATCAAAAAGCATCTGGAGGACGGCCAGCCGGCCAAGACGCTGGAGCTTGACGACGACGATGAGATCGCCATGATCAAAGAGTACAATCTGCTGACCTTAAAACCGGTGATCTACGGAGCCAATGTTTCCGAAGATGATCTGGGCGGAGAGGACAACGATTATGTCAAAGCTGTCAGAAGCTATGCCGAAAAGGAAGGCAGCGAGGTTTTCAGTCTCTGTGCACAGATCGAAGAGGAGATCTCCGAGCTTGACGATGATGAGAAAAAGATGTTCCTTGAGGATCTCGGCATCGAAGAGTCCGGTCTGGACAAGCTGATCACCGCCAGCTACCGTCTGCTGGGTCTGATGAGCTTCCTGACTGCCGGTGAGGATGAGACCAGAGCATGGACGATCAAGATCGGTACAAAGGCACCGCAGGCAGCCGGAAAGATCCATACGGATTTTGAACGTGGATTTATCAAGGCCGAAGTGGTCAACTACCAGAATCTGCTGGATTGCGGTTCCTATGCAGGCGCCAGAGAAAAGGGTCTTGTCCGTATGGAAGGTAAAGACTATGTGGTACAGGATGGCGATGTGATCCTGTTCCGCTTTAATGTATAAGCTGCCGGAGGAAAAACTATGGATATGCAGATCTATTTCCCACATCTTGGGATCCATCTGGAACATGTGGGAAAGAATTTTTCCATCTTTGGCTTTACGATCGCCTATTACGGCGTGGTGATCGTGATCGGTATGCTGATCGCCATGGCACTGATCATGTATACGGCAAAGCGTTTTGGAGAAAACCCGGACAATTATTACGATGTCAGTCTGATGGCGATCCTGATCGGTATCGTCGGGGCCAGAGTCTATTACGTTGTTTTTGCCTGGGATATGTACAAGGACAATCTGAAAGAAATCTTTAATATCCGAAATGGCGGTCTGGCGATCTACGGCGGCATCCTTTTCGGTCTGGCAACAGTCTTTATTTATGCGAAGGTAAAGAAAAAGAATTTCCTTCATATGGCAGATTTCTTGATCCTTGGTGTTATATTTGGCCAGATCATGGGACGGTGGGGAAACTTTTTCAACAGAGAAGCATTCGGAGAGTACACAGATGGTCTTTTGGCCATGCAGCTGCCGGTATCGGCGGTCCGTTCCAATGAGATCACCCAGACGATGTGGGATCATGCCGTAACGATAAACGGTGTGCAGTTTATCCAGGTATCCCCCACATTTCTGTATGAGAATCTGTGGAATCTGGGACTGTTTCTGATCCTTTTGTGGATCGTTTATCATAAGCGATTTAACGGACAGGTATTTTTTACCTATCTGATCGGCTACGGACTTGGCCGTGTCTGGATCGAGAGCCTCAGAACAGACCAGCTGCTGCTGCCGGGTACGGTGATCCCTGTATCTCAGGTGCTGTCTGCTGCAGTGGCGGTTCTTGGCTTTGTCTGCTATATCGTGCAGTCCTGGCGCCACAGGGCACAGGGACGTATGGTGGATGAAACTACAGAAAATACAGGTAAAAATGAAAAAAATGTGGGATGATCCCCCACAAAAAAGAAAGAAAAGCAGATATTATGTGTAAGAAAACCGGCATTTTGGGCCGCAGGCAGTACCCTGTCCCCAAAAATGCCGGTTTTTGGCGCTTTTTGTGAAGTTTCATACAGACACGCAAACTCCGTTTTTTCCAGAAAAAGTAAGGAAAAAGGCGGATTTTTTTTCGGTTTTCCTCTTGCACTTTCCATAGGTGTGGGGTAGAATAGGAATACAAGTGGTACAAAGTGGAGAAAAGTGGTAGCAAATGGGAGAACAGTGGCGGTTTTCCGACGGGCTGCCAGATGATCAGCGGGAGGGAGCCGCAGATTATCAGATAAGAGGTTACTTATATTATGTTCATGGGAGAATACAGTCATTCGATTGACGCGAAAGGAAGATTGATCATACCGTCAAAGTTCAGAGAGCTTCTTGGGGAAGAGTTCGTACTGACAAAAGGTCTTGACGGCTGTCTTTCCATCTATCCCATGGATGAATGGATCGCCTTCGAAGAAAAACTCAAAGCTTTACCACTGACGAATAAGAATGCACGAACCTTTTCAAGATTTTTCGTGGCAGGAGCCACATCCTGTGAACTGGACAGGCAGGGGAGGATTCTCATACCGGCTACGCTGAGAGAATTTGCAGGTTTGGAAAAGGATGTTGTTCTGACCGGTAACATTACGAGGATCGAGATCTGGAGTAAGACAAAATGGGCAGAAAACAGTAAGTATGACGATATGGATGCCATTGCCGAAGGTATGCAGGAAATGGGAATTGTGATCTGATATGGAATTTAAACACACATCGGTTTTACTGGAAGAAACCATTGAAAATCTGAACATCAGACCGGATGGGGTTTATGCGGACGGTACTCTTGGAGGTGCCGGCCATGCATCCGAAGTTTGTAAAAGATTATCCGCCACGGGGAGATTTTTTGGTATTGATCAGGACGAAGCGGCGATTAAAGCTGCCGGGGAGCGTCTGGCCTGTTTTGGTGACAGGGTGACGATCATCCGGAGCAATTACCGCGATATGGTACGCCAACTGCAGCAAAGGGGAGTCTGTGGCGCGGATGGTATCGTGCTTGATCTGGGTGTGTCCTCGTACCAGCTCGATGAAGCGGACAGAGGATTTACCTACCGTTTTGATGCACCGCTGGATATGCGGATGGATCAGAGACAGGACAAAACAGCAGGGGATATTGTAAATACGTACAGCGAAAGTGAATTATACAGAGTGATCCGGGATTACGGTGAGGATCAGTTCGCCAGAAATATAGCCAAACATATCTGTATGGCCCGGCAGAAGGAACCAATCCGTACCACCGGAGAGCTCGTGGAGATCATCAAACAGTCTATTCCTGCCAAGATACGCATGAAGGGTGGCCATCCGGCCAAAAAGACATTTCAGGCTCTGCGTATCGAACTGAATCAGGAGCTTACAGTACTGGAAGAATCTCTGGATGATATGATCGGCTTTTTGAACGACGGTGGCCGTATCTGTATCATTACGTTCCATTCTCTGGAGGATCGCATTGTCAAGTCGATCTTCCGCAAAAACGAAAACCCGTGTATCTGTCCGCCGAATTTTCCGGTATGTGTATGTGGCAGAGAGTCACAGGGCAAAGTCATTACGAGAAAACCGATTCTGCCCGGTGCAGAAGAAATGGAGCATAACCCGCGTTCAAAAAGCGCTAAGTTAAGAGTATTTGAAAAACATACAGCGAAGTGACCACATTAGATACTACAGTTTTTGCGCGCAGAATAACAGATCAGGTGGTGAAACCGGGTGAGTAAAGCGTATAGAAGCCGATCAGTTGACCAAAGAGAGTCCGCAGGGTATTATGTGGATGGCAATACGGTCCGTGTGGCTCCTCCTCAGTGGGAAGAAGAACAGACACATAAGAGACAGGTCAGCAGAAAAACCAGAAAAAACAGAAGAAAAGCCATGAGCATGAGCCGCGGTTTCGTTGTGTTTTTGTCAGCAATGTCGATTGTAGCTATGTTTATGTGCGTTTCCTATATAGAGTTAAAAACACAGATAACCAGACAGACCAAGCAGATCGCATCTTTGCAGACGGACTTAAATGAATTAAAGTCGGACAATGATGCGCTTGAAAATTCTAACGAGACATCGGTAGATCTGGATGAAATCTACAGGATTGCAACAGAAAAGCTGCAGATGCATTATCCTACAGAAAAGCAGATCGTTTCATACAGCACCGATGGCAGTGGTTATGTACGTCAGTACAGTAATGTGCCTGGAAATAAATAAGAAAATGAGGTAAATACGTGGCAACTGGAAGAAAACGGAACAGGAAAGATCCACATTCCGAAAGAAAACTGAACGCTACGATGAGAACAAAGCTGGTAGGACTGTTTGCAATAGTCATACTGGCTTTTGTCGGTTTAGCGGTCCGCATCACAGTCATCAATGCCAAAGATGGTGATGCTTACAAAAAGAAAGTCCTGACACAGTCCCAGCAGCAGTACTCGAGCCGTACACTGCCGTTTAAAAGAGGAGATATTCTCGATACCAACGGTACGGTGCTGGCAACCAGTGAAAAACTGTACAATCTGGTCCTGGACTGCAAGGTCGTCAATACAGAACTGAATAAGACGACACCTTATATCGAGCCGACCATAGCTGCACTGGTTAAGTATTTTAATGTCAGTGAAGCGGACATACGTGCACGTCTGACTGATGAAAAAACGGCAAACAGTCAGTACCAGATCCTTTTAAAAGAAGTAACGATCGAGCAGAAAAAGGCTTTTGAGGACTACCAGTCCCCGGACGAAGAGACGAAAGCCTCGCTTTCCAAAGAAGAACTGGCCGTGCGCGCCAATGTCAAAGGCGTCTGGTTTGAAGAAAACTATAAAAGAGTATATCCGCTGAATTCCCTGGCCTGTGATGTGATCGGTTTTACCTACGATGGCACCACAGCAGACTGGGGTATAGAAGGGTATTATGGCAGTATACTAAACGGTACCAACGGTCGTCAGTATGGCTACATCACAGAGGATGATACGACAGAACAGACGATCATCGAGCCAAAGGACGGTTCTACAGTGCTCTCTACGATCGATGCCAATATACAGAAGATCGTCGAGGAGCAGATCGATTATGTGTGGAAAGCACTTTCCAACGGCCCGAACGGTGCGGACGGTGCGGCCAATATCGGTGTCGTTGTGCAGAATCCCAAAAACGGGCAGATCCTTGCCATGGGCAGTTCCAAACCCTACGATCTGAACAATCCGCGTGATCTGACAAGATACTACAGCACAGAAGAGATCAGCCTGATGTCTGAGGAGACGATGCTGGAAAATCTGCAGAAGCTCTGGCAGAACTACTGCATCGGTACACCTTTCGAGCTTGGTTCTACGTTTAAACCGGTCACGGTGGCTTCGGCACTGGATGCCGCGTCGGTGGCAGAGGATGAGACCTTTTACTGTGACGGTTTTCAGAAGTTTGGCAACAGCATGATCAAGTGCAGCGTATATCCGAAACGCCACGGAGAAGAAACACTGTCTGATGCTCTGAAAAATTCCTGCAACGATGCCATGATGCAGATCGGTGAAGCCATGGGTGCAGAAACGTTCCTTCAGTACCAGAAAGCCTTTGGCTTTGGCCAGAAGACCGGGATTGATCTGCCGGGTGAAGCATCCGGTATCATATTCAATACAGATTCCATGGGCGTTACAGAGCTTGCTTCTTCCTCCTTTGGACAGGGATTTACGAGCACGATGATCCAGGAGATCAATGCGTTCAGTGCCTGCATCAATGGTGGATATCTGTACAAGCCGACAGTCATGAAAGAAATCGTAAGCAGCAGTGGTGCTGTTGTGGATACCTTCACTCCGACGGTGATCCGTCAGGCAGTTTCCTCCGAAGTATCTGACAAGGTACGTCAGTATCTGGGTACTGTCGTTGCTTCCGACGGTACCGGAAAGTACGCCAAGGTCAATGGATACAGCATGGGTGGTAAAACAGGTACCGCACAGAAAATGGGGTCTGCCAACAAGGGTAAATATCTGGTTTCTTTCATCGGTTTTGCCCCGCTTGACGATCCGCAGGTGGTTGTCTATGTGGTCGTAGATGAGCCGAATGCCGGTACACAGGCAGACAGCCGCTAGCCGCAGTATCTGTACCGCAAGATCATGGAACAGCTGCTGCCGTATCTGAATATTTTCCAGGATGAAGAGGAAAAGACGACGCTGAAGGCCGTCCGTATTCTGGACGAGATGATGAATTACAATTATACCCATCAGGCCGAACGTAAGAATGTGGCAGATACGGCCACGACAACGGATACAGCCAATACAACAGATACAGCCAATACAACGAATGCAGCCAATGCAACAGATACTGCTAATACTGCTACTGCCAATACGGGTACCGATACCGCCAATACAGGTGCGGATACTGCCGCAGCAGGCATAGATACCAATGATCCGGATGCCCAGGCACCGCAGGAGGCGGATAATACAGATCTGGCTGTGCCGCCGCAGGACACAGAGACAGTGACCGGAGGTCAGCAGCTGGAAGATGGTGGTATTGCCAACGAAGATGTAAATATGGTCAACTGATGTATAACCCCACAGGAAAATCCATACATTAAATGGATAAAACCTGTGGGGTTTCTTTTGTGGAAAAAAACAAGGTGTATCATCGCAAAAAAGTGCGCCTTTTGTGTGCTGTATTTTTGATCTGCTTTTTTCTCCTTGGAGTGCGTCTGACGGTTCTGATGGTCGTTGAAGGGGAATATTACAGCAAAAAAGCGCAGGATCTCCACGAAAGAGAACGGCCGGTCAAAGCGGCCCGTGGAAAGATACTGGACCGGACAGGAAAGCTTCTGGCAGATAACACAGCTGTATGTACCGTATCTGTGGTACACAGCCAGATCAAAGATCCGGAAGCGGTGATCACTGCACTTGTGCGGACACTTTCCCTGAAGGAGGAGACTGTACGAAAAAAAGTTGAAAAAGTATCTTCTATGGAAAGAATTGCCACAAATGTTGATAAAGAAACCGGCAGACAGATCCGCGCCCTGCAGCTTGCCGGGGTGAAGGTCGATGAGGATTACAGACGCACGTACCCCTACGATACCCTGGCTTCCCGGACCCTTGGATTTACCGGTGCGGACAATCAGGGCATCATCGGTCTGGAAGCGGAGTATGACAGCTGGCTGATGGGGACAAACGGCACGATCTTAAGCATGACGGATGCCAGAGGTGTGGATCTGGAGAGGTATGGAGAAAATCGTATCGACCCGGTGGACGGCTGGGATCTGACGACTACACTGGATCTGAACATCCAGATGTATGCCCAACAGGCGGCAGAAAAAGTGATGACGGAAAAGCATGCCGACAGGGTATCCATTCTGGTGATGAATCCGCAAAACGGCGAGATCTATGCGATGGTCAATGTGCCGGAATTTCATCTGAACAATCCGTTTACCCTGCCGGAGGATACCTCAGCAGATGAGACAGAAAAAACGAAACTTCTGAATGCCATGTGGAGGAATCCCTGCTTAAGCGATACCTATGAACCGGGATCGGCCTTTAAGATCGTGACAGCAGCAGCCGCTCTGGAGGAAAAAAAAGTGACACTTGAGGATACCTTTTACTGTGGTGGATACCGACTGGTGGAGGACAGGCGTATCCACTGTCATAAGAGGACAGGGCACGGGAATGAAACATTCCTTGAAGGTATAGAAAATTCCTGCAACCCTGTGTTTATGGATGTTGCGGCAAGGCTTGGCAGTACAGGGTTTTATACATGCCTTCAGCGGTTTGGGCTGCTTGAAAAGACAGGGATCGATCTGCCGGGGGAGGCCGGGACGATCATGCATGCCGTGGATGATATCGGCCCTGTGGAACTGGCAACCATGGCGTTTGGGCAGTCTTTTCAGCTGACGCCGGTGCGTCTGGCAGCTACGGTCAGCGCGCTGATCAATGGCGGTACACCGGTGATCCCGCATATCGGAAAAAGTCTGACATCGGCAGATAAGAGCAGCACAAAGATCCTGACATGGGAGAAAAAGGGAAAGATCGTCAGTGAAAAAACCTCTCAGACGCTTAAGTTTGCCCTGGAACAGGTTGTCGCAGAAGGCGGCGGGAACAAAGCTTATATAGAAGGGTATCGTATCGGTGGGAAAACAGCTACGTCGCAGACGCTGCCGCGAAGTGCGCACCGCTATATTGCTTCCTTTGCAGGGTTTGCTCCGGCAGATGATCCGGCGGTACTGGCCCTGTGCATTATCGAAGATCCCGAAGGCGTGTATTATGGTGGAACGATCGCGGCACCGGTCATCCGTGCTGTTTTTGAAAACATACTGCCGTATCTGGGGATAGAGAAGACCGCGGTAGATACCGAGGGGGATAAAACGGTTGCGCAGTAGGAAAAAAAGCATTATACTGTGGAAGAATCAGACAAAAGATAAACTTTTTCTGACACAAAAGACTATGGAAACAAGAGGGTAAACTATGGATATGAAAATGTTAGTGATACCGACACTTGTCGCCTTTGCGATCAGCGTCTGTGCGGCACCTTTTATCATTCCCTTTCTGCGCAGGCTGAAAGTGGGACAGACAGAACGTGTGGATGGCGTTCAGTCACATCTGAAAAAAGCAGGAACACCGACGATGGGCGGTCTGATCTTTCTTCTGGCAACGACGGTAACATCGCTTATTTATGTACCGTCCAATCCGGAGGTTATTCCGGTACTGTTTCTGACACTGGGATTTGGACTGATCGGTTTTCTGGATGACTTTTTAAAAGTAGTCCTTCGCCGTTCTGACGGTCTGTTTCCCAAGCAGAAGATGGCACTGCAGATCGTGGTGACAGCTGTTTTTGCTTTTTATCTGATCCGTTATACGGATATCCCGTTGACACTGCAGATTCCGTTTATGCACGGGTATTGCCTGAATATCGGCTGGCTGGCTGTACCGCTTCTGTTTTTTGTCGTGATCGGTACGGTCAATGGCGTGAATTTTACCGATGGTCTGGATGGTCTGGCATCGAGTGTTACGGTTATGATAGCGATTTTCTTTACTGTGGCAGCGCTGCTCAAAGGTGTGCATATCACACCGATCACACTAGCTGTTTTCGGTTCCCTGATGGGATTTCTGATCTTTAACTGTTTCCCGGCCAGTGTGTTTATGGGAGATACAGGTTCCCTGGCGCTTGGTGGTTTTGTGGCCGGTTGTGCGTATATGCTGCAGATGCCGGTATTTCTTCTGATCGTTGGCCTGATCTACGTGGTCGAGGTTCTTTCTGTGATCATTCAGGTAACCTACTTTAAAAAGACCGGCGGTAAGAGAATCTTTAAAATGGCACCGATCCATCATCATTTCGAACTGTGCGGATGGTCGGAAACGAGAGTTGTCTTTATCTTTTCCATCATCACAGCAATTCTGTGTATGATTGGTTTTCTGGCAATGTAGGAGGCAGGACAGATGGAATTTTCAAACAAAAAAGTACTGGTATTTGGTACAGGTATCAGCGGCATCGGCGCAGCAGATCTTCTGACAGCCAAGGGTGCAGCTGTAGTGCTCTATGACGGCAATGACAAAGTGGACAAAGAGGCCGTAGCCTCCCGCCTGCAGATGCCACAGAAAACAAAGATCGTTCTGGGCGAACTGAGAGAAGATGTGATGGATACGCTGGATATGGTGGTGCTCAGTCCGGGCGTACCTACAGATCTACCGGTCGTATTGAAAATGAAAGAAAAACAGATTCCCGTGATCGGCGAAGTTGAGCTGGCTTACCAGACAGGTGCGGGCAGTGTCTATGCGATTACCGGTACGAATGGAAAGACCACAACGACAGCGCTGCTTGGCAAGATCATGGGTGAGTATTATCCGGAAACCTATGTGGTAGGCAATATCGGAACACCCTATACATCGGTATCTGCCGGGATGACCGGACAGGCTGTTACTGTAGCGGAGATCAGCAGCTTCCAGCTGGAGACGATAGATGAGTTTCATCCGCATGTCAGTGCGATCCTGAATATCACAGAGGATCATTTAAACCGCCATCATACGATGGAAGAGTATATCCGTGTCAAGGAGCTGATCACCAAAAACCAGACCATGGACGATACGGTGGTACTTAATTATGAAGATGAGGTCCTGCGGGCCTTTGGCGAAAAGGTACAGACACAGGTACTGTATTTTTCCAGCCAGAGAAGTCTTTCACAGGGTATCTGTCTGGAAAACGATGAGATCGTGCTCCGTTGGAAAAATGAGGAAATAAAGGTGCTGAACGTGCATGAACAGCATCTTCTGGGAATGCACAACTACGAAAACATCATGGCAGCTATAGCCATGGCGTACTGTGCCGGCGTGCCTCTGGAAAATATCCGCCGTTCTGTAAAGAACTTCAAGGCGGTAGAACACCGGATCGAATATGTGACAGAGATAGACGGTGTGGCGTATTATAACGATTCCAAGGGAACGAATCCGGATGCGGCGATCAAGGGTATCCAGGCGATGAACCGTCCGACACTGCTGATCGGCGGCGGATATGACAAGGAATCTTCCTATGAGGACTGGATCAATGCTTTCGACGGAAAAGTCCGCTATCTGGTACTGATCGGACAGACAAAAGAAAAGATCGCAGAGACAGCCAGAAAACTTGGTTTTACCGATATTCTGATGGAGGAAGATCTCGAAGCGGCCGTGGCAACCTGCGCCAGACTGGCCCGACCGGGGGATGCTGTGCTGCTCTCACCGGCATGTGCCAGCTGGGGACAGTTCCCGAACTATGAAGTGCGCGGAAAAATGTTCAAAGAATACGTGATGCGTATGGCAAAATAAACACGGGTTCTGTACCGGTATGTATGCGCATATACTGTGCCAGTGAAAGAAATGGGGACAATATATGCGGCCGATACTTATTCGTGGACGGCATCCGGACGGATGGCTGTTTACCTGGATCCTACTGCTGACTGTGCTGGGCATGATCTTTTTGTACAGTACAGGCATTTACTATGGAGAAGCCAGATTTCATGATGCCCTGTATTATTTTAAAAAACAGCTTTTAGCTGCAGGCCTCGGCCTGTTGGTGATGTATGGTGTATCCCATGTGGAGTACACCCGGATCACGGACAGGGCGGGGCTTTTTTATATGCTGTCTGTGGCTTTGTCCGCAGCTGTGCTTGTCGTGGGAAAAGAGTACAATGGTTCGAAACGCTGGCTGGCTCTTGGCCCTTTGTCTTTTCAGCCGGCAGAGTTTGCCAAGGTGGCGGTGCTCCTTTTTCTGGTACACAGGATCTGTAAAAGAGACAGGCGGTCGGGCGGACTTATATTTGCCCTGCAGTCCTTTGTGATGATCCTGCCTGTCGTTGCTCTGGTGGGAACAAATAACTTAAGTACTGCGGTGATTCTTCTGGGAATCGCGGCAGGGCTTATTTTTATGGCGGATCCAAAGTATGTGCAGTTTCTGGGACTTGGTGCAGGGGCAGTGCTGCTGGCAGGAATTTTTCTCGCCATGGAGAGCTACCGGCTGGAGAGGATTGCAGTATGGCTGAATCCGGAACAGTATGAAAAGGGATTCCAGACGATACAGGGACTGTATGCCATAGGAAGCGGAGGACTGTTCGGACGGGGCCTGGGAGGCAGCCTGCAAAAGCTGGGATTTGTTCCGGAAGCGCAAAACGATATGATATTTTCTGTGATCTGTGAGGAAACGGGACTTTTGGGTGCACTTTTGCTACTTCTTTTATTTGCGCTTTTACTGATCCGGCTGTACCAGCTGTCTGTGCGGGCCAGGGATCTGGAAGGCAGCCTTTTGCTGGCGGGGATCATGATCCATATTGCACTGCAGGTGATCTTAAATGTTGCGGTGGTGACCAATTCGATACCAAATACAGGCATCACACTGCCTTTTATCAGTTATGGAGGAACATCCATCGTATTTCTGCACGGTGAACTCGGTATGGCACTGGCCGTCAGCCGCCAGATTCCTGCCGCATATAAAGATAAAAAGGCTGCAGGGAGTACAGGTGGCAGGTACGGACTGTACAGGCGGGAAAAAAGTGATACCGTCACGTAAAATGGGTGGACAATATTTGATAAACAGTGGTACACTGATAGCTGACAGTCTGTACACCGGATATGGAGGAAAATGTGTAAAAACATGGGGCCGGACCGTACGTGAAAGACCGGAAAATATCAGAAGAGTGACCTGCCGCAGGGCAGGTACAGAAAAGAGACTGACAGCTATATGAAACAGAAACTACTTGACAGAGTGCGGCGGATAGAACCGGGAAAGGCATTGCTGGTGGCGATGCTTCTTGTGTTTTTTATCTTTCTGCTCTCTTTTATCAATTATTATTCTCTTGACAGTGTGATCGTACTCGGCAATGTGCATTATACCGAGGACGAGATCAGGTCTGAGGTGACAAAAGGCCTTTTTGGCAACAATACATGGATCGTCAGCCGGCTCAAAGACAGTTTTGTACCGGAAAATATGGAGCTTATCGACCAGATTGATGTTACCATGAAAGACCATCATACACTGCAGATTACTGTGCAGGAGCGACAGCTGATCGGCTATGTGCAGTACCTGGACTGCAATCTGTATTTTGACAGTGAAGGCCGGGTGATGGACAGTGTTGTGAGTGATACATCGGAAAGCACCGATACAGCCGGAGAGGGTACAGAGGCGCTGACAGCAGAAGCTGTAGGAAAGACAGCCACATCCTTTGTGACAGCCATGAAGGAGGCTCCCCGGATCAACGGACTTGATTTTACCAGTGCGCAGCTGCATGAGATACTGCCGGTAAAGGATGCTTCCGTGTTTTATACGATCCTTGGGATCGCCCGTATGGTCAATAAGTACGATATCAATCCGGATGCGGTGAATTTTGATGAAACGATGCAGATCACACTGACATACAAGGATGTGACGGTGAATCTGGGCAAGGATGAACTGATAGAAGAGAAGCTGGCCCGTGTGGCGGCGATCCTGCCCAGTATAGAAGGAAAAAACGGCGTGCTGCACATGGAGGATTATACCAGCGGTACACAGAATATCGTCTTTTCCCAGAATGTGCTTGCAGCGGAAGATGTGGATGAGGATGAGACTGATACAGCTGCTGACGGCAGTACACAGACAAAGGATACAACCGCAGAAAGTGATACGAGTACGGACGGTGCAGCTGAGAGTGCTGCAGGTGATGGCACAGGCAGCGTATCTTCGGATACAGCCGTGTCGGATAAAAATACCGGAAAGACAACAGATCATTCTCTGGCACTTGTTACTGTGAAAAAGCAGCAGACATCGGCCGCCCAGACGGAGCAGACACAGACAGGCAACACTACGGGCAATCAGAGTACTGCAGGTGCGGTAACGTCCGGCAGCGAAAGCCAGACGACGCAGCAGGGAACAACGCAGCAGAATACGACGCAGCAGGGAACAACCCAGCAGGGAACAACGCAGCAGAATACGACGCAGCAAGGTACAACGCAGCAGGACGCAGCCGGTCAGCTTACAGACGGCACAGCCGGTTCGGACAACGTACAGATTGACAAGCCGGTCCTCGGAAATCTGCAGTAATCAGGTGATCTGTAAAATGTGAAAACACTGTAAAAAAATAAAAAAAGAGTTGCGTATTGCCACTTTCGAATGTATTATATATACGTATATGACTTTATAAGGGATTTTTTTGCCCTAAGGGGTTTTAAATTGTAGCACTTTTAGTAAAAAAGGAGGAAATACTTTGTTAGAGATTATGACAAATGAAGCTGAGTCTTCTGCAAAGATCATAGTAATCGGTGTGGGTGGCGCCGGAAATAATGCAGTCAACCGTATGGTAGAGGAGTCCATCGGCGGCGTTGAGTTCGTCGGTATCAATACAGATAAGCAGGCCCTGACACTTTGCAAGGCACCGACAGTTTTACAGATCGGTGAAAAACTGACCAAGGGTCTTGGTGCAGG
>JAHZHB010000120.1 GCA_019420465.1 Lachnospiraceae bacterium | reverse complement strand
TATCACAAATCCGGTGTCAAATCCGTGCCGGAGCAAGGGAAAACTCCCCGGAAACTAGCCAATATTTCAAATCCGGTGTCAAATGTGTGCCGGAGCAAGGGAAAACTCCCCGGAAACTAGCCAATATTTCAAATCCGGTGTCAGAATCGAGCCAGAGCAAGAGAAGAATCCCCGGAAACCAGCCAATATTTCAAATCCGGTGTCAGAATCGCGCCAAAACAGCGGAAAGTAGCCCCGGAAAGCTAACAATTCATTAATTTTGTTGTTTCCAGTTCTGGAAGCATGTTACCCATATTTAATATTGATTCTATTACACAATCGAAAATCAGGTAATTGAAAATCAGATACGTGTCTGCAGGGCAGGTCTATTGCCACAGGTAGCCAGTATTCACATCTTTATATCAAAAGGAGGCCATATGAAAACACAATATCTTACACCTACAAAGCTTTACCAGGAAGCCCGGCGAAGACAGCAGGAACTGATCACTGTGCAAGGCATGCTGGAAAAGCGTCTGCAGCATTATCCCCAGGGGAAAATCCACATAGCCCCAAAAGCATCACGAGTGCAATATTATTTAAGAACAGATGCAAAAGACCGAACCGGTGTATATCTGTCGCAGAAAGACAAAGGGAAAATAGCTGTGTTCCTTCAGAAAAAATATGATGAAGCTGCAATAAAGAAAATAGAAGCTGAGATTCAGATTCTGGAGTATTTCCTGAAAAAAGATGATTGCAGAGTCCGGACACTGCAAAACATATATTCTGCGTATCCCCGGGAAATAAAAGATCAGATCATTCCCATCGACATGTCTGACGAAGACTATATCAGGGCATGGATGAAGATACCTTATAGTCACAAACCCATTTCCGAAGAACTTCCTGTATACATAACCAATAATGGTGAACACGTAAGATCCAAATCCGAACTGCATATTGCCAACACGCTTCAAAAATGGAAAATCCCTTACAAATATGAATGCCCCATTACCCTTTCGAACGGGAAAAAGATCCATCCGGATTTCACATTACTGGATATGTCCCGGCGCTGTGAAGTATACTGGGAACATCGTGGTATGATGGACGACCGGGAGTATGCCAAACTTGCTGTGCAGAGAGTAAAAGAGTATGGAAAGGAAGGAATCCTGCCCGGAGACAGACTATTGCTTACAGAAGAGACCGCAAATCTTCCACTTGGGACAAATGAGATCGAAAATATAATTCGTTTTTTTATGAAAAAAGCTGGATATGTATAAATAAAGAGAGGCGTTTTTATAAAGAGAGACATTTTTTGAAAAATCAGACATTCCAATGACAGGTTTTTCTGCTTTTTAATCAAAACTGATCCATTGGATCAAGTATTGATATGCAGGGCAAATAAAAAGAGGTGTAACATGTGTTAACACCTCTTTATAAAATTATCGTATACCTGCGCCCGCCATAAAGTATGTGAAGCCTGTCTAAAATGCAGAACTGTCAATACTCTTAAAATAATCAGATGTGGATCGATTCGCTCCAGTCATCTTCATCGTAGGTGATGTCGTGCTCGGAGACAGAATCCATCATGCTGCCATTGACCATGGAACGGTACATCTCGGTCAGCGGTGCTTCCTCTTCGTCGTCCGGCATCGGGCTTTCGAGAAGAATGCGTCCCTCGACTTTGATCGGTGCCCACCAGTTTCTGCGGCCAAGCTCTGTGATCGGAACATCACGGCGACGGGTAGATACCAGTGTCGGTGCGATCACCGGATGTGCTGTGTACTCCTGCATATCCTGATGGAAATTCTTCCCGACATAGTCAAAGGTTTCCAGAATCAGATCATTCATTCTATAGAAGCATTTGTTGCGAATGCCATAGGTCCAGGCAATCTGCTGCTCCTGTAAAGACGGATTCAGAAGCTGCTGTAAAAAAGCTTCCCTTTTCTCCGGTACAATATACATAATCTCTGCTACTTGAATCATATGGGTCTCCTTTCTGCTAGATCTTTGTAAAAACTGTTTCCCCATTGCCTCTATTCTAACATGCACTACGGTATAAGTCAATTCGTACAAAACTCATAGATTTAAACGATTAACATTGTACAAAATCACCATAAAATTGTATATAACAGGTATCGTTCCGTATCTGAGAAAAGCATGGCACGGGAATGAGCAGCCCTTCACAGACTTTTCAGATTTTTCCCCTTGTATTTTGATAGAAAACTGCTACAATGAGGAACAAATCATCAGGAGGAATCGGTTATATGAAACTTTTACCGGAGGAGGACAGACGATTTATCTCTTTCCTTTCCAAGTACAGTAAACATAAAAAAGTGCAGGAGATGCGTCACTATATCCAGCACGGCCGGATTTCTACATTTGAACATTGTGTAAGTGTGGCGAAAGCCAGTTTCTGGCTGAGCCGTCGCCTGCATGTGCATGTAGATGAAAAGGCTCTTCTGACCGGGGCTTTCCTTCATGATTTTTATCTGTATGACTGGCACAAAAAAGGTGGCCGTCATGGCCTGCATGGCTATACCCATCCCGATGCGGCGTGTAAAAATGCAAAGCGGTACTTTCATATTAATAAGAAAGAACAGGATATCATCCGCTCCCATATGTGGCCCCTGACCCTGACAAAAGTGCCAAAGAGCAAAGAAGCTCTGATCGTCTGCCTGGCGGATAAGTATGTATCGACGATCGAGACATTGGCGAAACGGTGATCGGAGAAGAAAACGGCTGTTTGGGACAGAAATTTTTCCGCAGAGGAAACAAACCGGAGAAAATCAAATATTTTCCCGCATCATGCCTTGCATCCCCTGACATGATGTGCTATGATGCAAAAAGAAATGAGAAAAACGATGACGGAAAGAGTAGTATATAAGATATCACCCAGAGAGGACGGTCATCGGCTGGAAGCCGTCTGTGAGAGCTGTATACGAAGACCACTCCCGAGTTGTGCGCGAAAGGATTTTATCCATAAGCGTCACCGTACAGCTTACGTTACAGGCTTTTAAAGTGAAACAAAAGGTGGAACCGTGCATCCGCACCCTTGGACGAAAGCGTCTGAAGGTGCTTTTTTTATTTTATTAAAGTATACAGGAGAAAGAACATGGTAGATTTTAAGACTGATGAAAGACTCAACACGCTGAACCATTCCTGTGCCCATCTGATGGCACAGGCCGTAAAACATCTCTACCCGCAGGCAAAATTCTGGGTAGGACCGGTAGTTTCCGAGGGATTTTACTACGATATCGATCTCGGGGATGATGTTATCCGTGACGAGGATATCCCGGCAATCGAAAAAGAAATGAAAAAGGTTGCCAAGAGCGGCAAAAAGATCATCCGCCGTGAGATCTCCAAGGCAGAAGCCTTAGAGCAGTTTAAGGATGATCCGTACAAACTCGATCTGATCAGCCATCTGGAAGACGGCGAGATCAGCTGCTACGATCAGGGCGATTTCACAGATCTGTGTCGTGGACCGCACGTGGATAATGTAAAGCTCTGCCGTAACTTCAAACTGGTAAAACATTCCGGCGTATACTGGAAAGGTGATGCCAAGAACCATGTACTGCAGCGTATCTACGGTGTCTGCTTCCCGACTCCGGAAGAGCTTGAAGAACATTTAAAACTTCTGGAAGAGGCCAAAGAGCGTGACCACAGAAAGATCGGTAAGGATATGCAGCTGTTTATGTCCGACGATCTGGTTGGGCGTGGTATGCCGATGTTCCTTCCAAAGGGCTACACCGTATGGCAGGAGCTTGAAAATTATATCAAAGGAAAAGAGCGTAAGCTGGGTTACAGACACGTTATGACACCGTGTGTAGGTACGGTAGATCTGTACAAGACTTCCGGCCACTGGGATCATTACAAAGAAAACATGTTCCCGCCGATGGAAGTAGAGGGTGAAACCTTTGTTCTGCGTCCGATGAACTGCCCGCACCATATGATGATCTATGCTAACCGCATGCATTCCTACAAGGATCTGCCGATCCGTATCGGTGAGATCGCACATGATTTCCGTTTCGAGTCCAGTGGTACTTTAAAGGGAATCGAGAGAGGCCGTCATTTCTGCCAGAACGATGCCCATATCTTTGTTACACCGGAGCAGATCAAGGATGAGTTTGCCAATGTTGTATCTCTGATCTTTGATACGTACAAGGATTTTAATATCACAGATTATCGCTGTGTACTGTCCTTAAGAGATCCGGAGGACAAGGTAAAATATCATGATGATGATGAAATGTGGAACACAGCAGAGAATGCTCTGCGCCAGGTACTGAACGATATCGGTATCGAGTATACAGAGGAGATCGGTGAGGCTGCTTTCTACGGACCGAAGCTGGATGTAAACGTAAAACCGGCTGTTGGTAATGAGATTACGCTGTCTACCTGCCAGCTGGACTTCTGTCTGCCGGCCAAGTTTAATCTGAAATACATCGACAGAGACGGCGAGAAAAAGACTCCGGTCGTACTGCACAGAGCAATTCTTGGCTCCCTGGATCGTTTCATGGCTTATATTCTGGAGGAGACAAAGGGTAATCTTCCGGTATGGCTGGCACCGGTACAGGCACGTATCCTTCCGGTAAAGAACGATGACGAGGCACTGAATGCCTATGCGCATGAGGTATATGATCTTCTGGATGAGGCACAGGTTCGTGTGGAGCTGGATGACCGTTCTGAGAAGCTTGGCTACCGTATGCGTGAGGGTCAGCTGCACAAGGTACCGTACCTTCTGGTGCTGGGTATGAACGAGAAGGATGAAAGAACAGTATCCTTCCGTCTGCATGGTGAGCAGAAGACAACTACGGTCAAGCTGGATGAGTTTGTGGCGATGATCAGGGATCAGATCGTGAATAAGAAATAAAGAGTGTTTGGCATAGTTTTATGCGAGAAGAGTGGAGAGGCTGATTTTGGTCTCTCTGCTTTTTTTGTGTGAAGGGAGGAATGGTGGGGACGGAAGGCGGAGAAATGGGGGAGTGCGGGGACGGACGGCAGCCCGGGAAATCGGGGAAGTGCAGGGTATGGCCGTGGTTCACATCCCGGACGTTCGGGCGATGGTTCTAGATGTGTCCGACAGCAGGAAAAGCAGGGTACCGGCTCTATTCGCCGGATTTGCCGATGCAAATCCAGCTCAGGTCGCCTCAACATCCGCCCTGTAAGCGGATGTTGCCC